>NZ_JAZHOC010000035.1:0-48341 GCF_036553575.1 Methylobacter sp. Wu1
TGCCCATTTATTTAGGCTTTTTTGAATTTGTGCATAACGCCAGAAAACGCGGTAAAGCGTTATTAAGTTCACTGTTGGAACTGATTATCAGCTAACTCCCCGGAATCCATTATGAGCCCCTTGCTGCAATTCATCACCCATCCGTGTACTTTTTATAGTACACTGCGCCGCTAAAACGATATGGCTCATAGTAAACGCGATAACGAACAATATTTGGCAGGGGAAATCATATGATGGAATATGATGAAAAACGCAGCTATGCTCGCACCGAAGTAAACTGCGATATCATCTATAGACTCGCTGGCTCGAGTGAATATTATCGGGGGCGCTGTACATCGATCAGCGGCGCCAGCGTATCATTCACTGCCGACCGCTCTTTTGAACCCGGTAAAGCCATGGAGATCAATGTGATCCCCCACAATGCCATTACACCGCCGATGACGGCTTTTATTGAAGTAGTCAGAAGTACAAAACGTGAAAATGATCGCTACGAAATTGCCGCTACCATACAAAGCATAAAAGGGAATTAATCGCTTTTACTGTTAAAAACCACAAAGCTGTTTTACTTTAATTATGTTTACGATTACCAAAGAGGTCTATTTCTGCTACGGCCACCGGTTAATGAACCATCCGGGCAAATGCCGGAATCTGCATGGCCATAGCGTCAAAGCCTCGATTTCGATACAGCAGGCGCAACTTAACGAGCAAGGCATGGTCTGTGATTTCTCCGAGATCAAAGACTGTGTTGAAAGCTATATTGATCAGCACCTTGACCATAATTTTCTGCTGCACAAGGATGATCCCATCATTCCCATGCTAATTGAAAACAATGAACGTTTTCTCGCGCTGGCCGAACACCCTACCGCCGAAGTGCTGAGCAAAATGATTTATCAACATCTGAAACAGGCGGGTTTTAATGTTGCTCAGGTCGTACTATGGGAGACGGCCAGCGCCTATGCCTGCTACAGTGAGAACTGATATCCGCTATGGGCCTTCTTAATCCGATCAACAAGTCATTCTGCCTGGAACAAGTCTGTGCGTCCAACTACCGCAAGCTGTTCCAGCTGATTCCCGACCTGCTGGCTTTCAAAGAACAAGCCATCGGTCTTGCACCTGACAAAACCACGCTGCACCTGGAAGTCATTGAACGCACGCCCTATACCATGACCGTGGATCTAAGCCATTGCTTCAGGAAAAACCGCCATGAGCTTCTGGAGCCTGCCGTAAAAATAAGGATCTATCTTGATGCGCAGCTGGCGGAAGTGCTTAGCGACCATGCCCGGGAAAGCGTGCCGCATACATTCAAAGATCCGGGCTTGAGCATTGAAATCATGAATTACAAATGGCGTCTGAACTATTTTCTGCAAAAATGGCTGGACCACTGTTTAAAACATCACTACCAATTCAGCAATAAACCATCGATAGAAGCCTTGGCATGAAACCCTGCCAGATCAGCTAAAAGCAACCCCAAGCTTCGCCCGCCATAAACTTGCCATGCGCAGAAAGACCCGTACATTAAATTGGCTTATACTACTGCTTAGCTTATTTCGCATTGGCCGCAAGCATCCTGTGCTGTTGCTGACGATGATCTTAATCGGAGCCGGCGATTATGCCTATGAAGTCAAAATTGCCCGTCCGGCCCTGCTTTTTCAGGGCGCCCCTCAAGCCCGCGATGCAACAAACTACGAGACCTGGTTCCGGATATTGCGCAATGACGGATTTATTCTGGGTTATTCGGATTTGCGCGGCAATCCTCTATGGGTAGAGTACGCGCTCACTCCGCCTCCAGACAATACCCCATCTTTAAAACGCCCCAACCGCTTTGAAACGGACTGGCGCAGCATCAACCGCGTCAGCCATGACAGCTACCAGCAGAGCGGTTATGACCGTGGACACATGGCGCCGAATTATGCGATCAGCCGCCTTTACGGCAAAGAGGGGCAAGTCGACAGCTTCTTAATGACCAACATCAGCCCGCAGAAATCCAAGCTGAACCAGCGGGTATGGCAACGCCTGGAGGAAGTCGAAATCCAGCATTTCACCAAAAGATTCGGCAAAGTCTGGGTTGTTACAGGCCCGGTATTCAGCGGCACTGTCGAACGCCTGGCGTCAGACTGGACAGTGGAAGTACCGGATGCGTTTTATAAAATCTATATAGCGCGCCCCAATCCTAATGGATCGCCTATTGCACTGGGATTTTTGATACCGCAAACGGTCAAAGGCAAAGAACCGCTGATGCAATTCGTAACTACTATCGACCATCTGGAAGCGCAAACCGGTCTGGACTTTTTTCCTGATCTGGACGACAAAATCGAAAATGCCATGGAAGCCAGCGCTGATCCATTGCTGTGGGATTTGCCAGCCGTCAGTAAACTGCCGCCGCGTTATTGAGAGCGGCCAGGCTCTAACCGGACAAGTTGCCTAGGGAAAATCTGACGCCTCGGCTTATTAAACAAACATTTCTTGATCTGGCTCAACTTTAATATCGCAAAGTTTGTTTAAATAGCCTCGCTCTTAGCGCAAAATTGCTGAAAATTCCTCTCACGCAGCATATTTGTCTAAGTTCTACCTACATAGAATTACTAATTTTTAAATCCAACGAGCTTTCGGGCTGTTTGGCGATTATTCCGAATAATAGCCAAACAGCTTTTTTTTATCGATGATTTTCAATTGCTTGGATTTCACTTCAATCAACTGCAGCGCTTGAAAATGATGGATAATGCGACTGACCGTTTCATGGGCGATCCCCAAATAGTTGCCTATCTCCTCGCGCGACATGCTCAGGCGAAACTCCAGCTCCGAATACCCCCGCATCCTGAGCCGTTCAGAAACATGCAAAATGAAACAGGCTACTCTCGCTTCCGCCGACCTTCGGCTGAGCATCATCTTTTGCACCTGGCTGTCATACTGATCGCAGGAACGCTGCAGCAGCGCTTGACTTAGGCCTGGCGTTTTAAGGGCCAGCATTTCAATTTTATGGGCCGGCAGATGGCAATAATTCACCGTTTCCAGAGCAATAGCCGTACAGTTATGAATTTGTGCCGACAGGCCGTCAAATCCCAGCAACTCCCCAGGCAGAATGAAATCGACGACCAGCTCATTGCCGCTTTGGTCGAAACTGAGCAGTTTTGCGCTGCCGGAGCGCAAGGCGATAATGCCTCTGAATGGGCTGCCGGCATGATAGATCGCCTCGCCCTTCCGGCGGATATTGTTCCTGTTGACCAGCAAACCCAGTTCGCCAATCTCCGCACTGGTCAGTCCTTTTGGAATACATATGTTATCCAGGTTACAGTTTTCACACGTGATGGTTGATTTACTGGTCAATGGATGTGGAGCTGTTGGATCTATCATAAGGTCAGTATGAGGAAAGGACATTAAAATAGGCGACAAATCTATCAAAAACTTAGCTTGGTCACAAGCGCGCCCGATTTATTGACTAAGGCATTACAAAAGCGACTGGTAAAGCAAAGAGGCCCTGACGCAACGAAGAATACCGTAATTGTAGCGGCCGCCAAACCTCTCAAAGACGGGCTTGAGCGCATTTCTCTGATCTTCCGGCAGACTGATAAACGCATCCTCTATCAGCCTGATTTCCGGCTCCGGCAATTCAACAACATCGGCCAATGCCAAGAGCCCCTGTTCCAGAGACTGGGATAAATGGCCATAAATGGTCGTTTCCTGCATTTCCCGTTGCCGGGCAATCTGCTCCACACTGTAGCCCAGTCTGAATAAAGCCAGTGATTCGGCTATGGTATCAGATAAACCGATCGGCCCGTTATTTTCAATCGCGACAAATTCGCTGATAACAGCCAGAAATTCATCGCCATAAAGCGCCAGCTTGCGTTCACCAACGCCTGATAACAGACTCATCTGCTGAAGCGTCACAGGTTTGGCTTCCAGCATGGCCATCAAGGTCGCATCATGAAAAATGACATAAGGCGGCACATCCTGCGCATCGGCCAGTTCACGGCGCTTGGCGCGCAACGCATTCCACAGCAGCGCATCCTGGCTGCCGACAAACTGCCGGCTTTCGCCTTTGCTGCGTTTAATCTTGCCGGGCTGCAAATCCTTGCGCAGCATCAATTGCTGTTCGCCGCGCAGAATCGGGCGGCACGCCTCGGTCAGCTTAAAGGCGCCGAAGCCTTCAAAGTCGACCGCAACCAGCCCTCTGGCCACCAGTTGCCGAAATACCGAACGCCACTGGCCTTCGTCCAATTCCTTGCCGATGCCGAAGGTGGATTGCCGGTCATGGCCGAAGCTTTTGATTCGTTCATTGTCCTTACCGAGCAACACGTCGATCAGATAATTGACGCCGAAGCGCTGCTCGGTGCGGTAAATGCACGACAACGCCTGCTGCGCAGCCAACGTGCCATCCCAGGTCTCGACCGGCTCCAGGCAGGTATCGCAGTTGCCGCACGGTTGCGCCAAGGTGTCGCCGAAATAGCTCAGCAGCGCCTGCCGGCGGCAATGCACCTGCTCGCACAAGGCCAGCATCGATTCGAGCTTGTGGTATTCGAGCCGCTTGTGCGCCTCATCGGCATTGGAATCGGCCAGCATCTGCCGCAGCATGATGACATCCTGCAGGCCGTAGGCCATCCACGCATCGGCAGGCAGCCCGTCACGTCCGGCCCGGCCTGTTTCCTGATAATACGCCTCGACGCTTTTAGGCAAATCCAGGTGCGCGACAAAGCGCACGTTCGGCTTATCGATGCCCATGCCGAAAGCGATCGTCGCCACGATCACCAGCCCGTCCTCCATCAGAAACCGGTGCTGATGCTGCTGCCGCAGATCGGCGGTCATACCGGCATGATAAGGCAGCGCATTGATGCCTTTGGTCCTGAGCCATTCGGCTGTCGCCTCGACTTTCTTGCGCGACAGACAGTAAACGATACCGGCATCGCCGGCATGTTCGGCACGGATGAAATCGAGCAGTTGCTGCCGTGCATTTTGTTTCTGCACGATCCGGTAACGGATATTGGGACGGTCAAAGCCGCTTTGGAAAAGCCGGGCCTGTTCAAGCCCCAGACGCTGTATGATTTCCTGCCGGGTTTTCTCATCGGCCGTGGCCGTCAGCGCGATACGCGGAATAGTAGGAAAACGCTCGTGCAGCATCGAAAGCTGTAGATAATCGGCACGGAAATCATGTCCCCATTGCGAGACGCAATGCGCTTCATCGATCGCGAACAGGGCAATTTCAAGACGTTCGAACAGCGCCAGCGTGCGCGCCGACGTCAGCCTTTCCGGTGCAATATAGAGCAGATCGAGTTCACCGCGCAGCAGCTGCTGCTCGATGATGCGCACTTCACCCTGATCCAGCGTCGAATTGAGAAAGGCGGCTTTTACGCCGACCTGAAGCAGGGCAGTGACCTGATCCTGCATCAGCGCGATCAACGGCGAAATGACGATGCCGACGCCGGGCCTGATCAGGGCCGGAATCTGATAGCACAGCGACTTGCCGCCGCCGGTCGGCATCAAGACCAGCGCGTCCTGTCCGGCCAGCAATTGCTCGATAACGGCCTGCTGCTGTCCCCTGAAACTGTCATAGCCGAAAACCGCTTTGAGTATGTCAATGGGCTTGCTGTGCACGGCTTCCTTCACTGCGATAATATTTCTTCAATCAGTTAATACCTTCTATAATAGACCAAATTATACAGGACTACAGGGTACAAACGCCCAATCTATGACTCATTTGAATAATAATAAGCTTTCAACATGCCTTGATCACCTTCTGGAACACGGCCAGCAGCAATTGCTCCGTGAGGGCCTTAAAGGCATTGAAAAAGAAAGCCTTCGTATTTCCAAGGACGGTTTTATCGCCCAGACCCCTCACCCGAAAGCGCTGGGCTCCGCGCTGACCCATCCTTATATCACGACGGATTATTCCGAAGCCCTGATTGAATTGATTACGCCGCCGTTCGCCGATGTCAGGGACACATTGACATTTCTGCATAATACGCACCAGTTCGTCTACGATAATCTGGACAACGAAATGCTGCTGGCCGCGAGCATGCCCTGCGGCATCGACGGTGATGAAAGCATACCGATTGCACAATACGGCTTGTCCAATATCGGCCGCATGAAGCACATTTACCGGCACGGTTTATGGCACCGCTACGGCAGGACCATGCAGGCCATTGCCGGCATACACTTCAATTATTCCGCACCCGAGGCCCTCTGGCCCGTCCTGTACGGACTGGAAAAACCGGATGTCAGTCCGGAACAGTTCAAAGCCGATGCCTATTTCGCATTGATCAGGAATTTTCAGCGTCTGGGCTGGCTGATCCTGTATCTGTTCGGCGCCTCGCCTGCCATCTGCAAGAATTTCTTCAAAAGCCGGCCGGCGCTGATGGCCGGGTTTCAGGAGTTCGATCCGGGCACCCTATACCATCCTTATGCGACCTCTTTGCGCATGAGCGATATCGGTTATAAAAGCAAAAATCAGGCTAGCCTGCGGATCGATTACAACTCGTTGTCCGGCTATGTCGCCAGCCTGGGCAAGGCCATCGCCACGCCTTATCCGGAATACGAAAAAATCGGCACGGTCGTGGACGGGCAGTATCTGCAGCTCAACAGCAATATCCTGCAGATCGAAAACGAATTCTACAGCACGATGCGGCCTAAACAGATAGCCGAGTCCGGCGAAAAGCCGACCCTGGCGCTCAAGCGCCGAGGCGTGCGCTATGTGGAAATGCGCTCGCTTGACCTGGATGTTTTCACCCCTATCGGCATCGATGAAAGCAAAGCCCGTTTCATAGAAGCGCTGCTGCTGACCTGTCTGCTGAAAGACAGCCCCTTGATTTCCGAGCAGGACCTCCGCATCAACAACGCCAATCAGCTGGCCGTCGCGCAATTCGGCAGGAAGCCGGGACTGGAACTTGAAAGGGGTGGAAAGAAAATACTTTTACAGGACTGGGCCGCCGAAATTCTCGCCGACATGCAGCCGGTCTGCGAAATCCTGGACGGCGACGATGCCGGCAAACCTTACAGCCAGGCTCTCAAGCAACAGCAAGAAATCGTCGGCAACCCCGACCTGACCGCATCGGCGCGCATACTGGAGCACATGGGACATCAGCAACAGCAGTTCGGCTGCTTCTCCCTGAACAAATCGGCCGAGCATGAACAGTACTTCCGGCAACACAAGCTCGATGACAAGAATACTGCACGGTTCAATGAACTCGCCGAGCAATCGCTGGACAAACAAAAAGAAATCGAAAGCCGCGACCAACTGCCTTTTGACGAATTTTTAAGACAGTATTTCGCACAAAGCTGACTTTATATCACTGACCTTCATGACTGCATTCAACATCGATACTTTACAAACCGAGCTGGCCCAGAAAAACCCGCGCGCCGTTCTCAAAAAAGCCCTGGAGCTGTTCGACAACATCGCCATTTCCTTTAGCGGCGCCGAAGATGTCGTGCTGATCGACATGGCCGTCAAGATCAGGAAAGACATCCCGGTTTTCTCTCTCGATACCGGTCGCCTGCATCCTGAAACCTACCGCTTCATCGAGAAAGTCAGAAAGCATTATCAGATTGACATCGAGCTGCTGACGCCGGACCGGGACATACTGGACCGTTTCGTGAAAAACAAGGGCCTGTTCAGCTTCTATGAAGACGGCCACCAGGAATGCTGCGGCATCCGTAAAGTAGAGCCATTAAAACGCAAGCTGGCGCATCTGGACGCCTGGATCACCGGCCAGCGGAAAGACCAAAGCCCCGATACCCGACAAGCCATTCCCGAGGTGCAACTGGATACGGCGTTCTCAACGCCTGAGCACACGCTGGTCAAATTCAACCCATTGGCCAACTGGAGTTCGGCACAGGTCTGGGATTACATAGAGGCCTGGCAGGTGCCCTATAATGAGCTGCACGAAAAAGGCTTCATCAGCATAGGCTGCGAGCCCTGCACTCGGCCCGTCCTGCCTAATCAGCACGAGAGAGCCGGCCGCTGGTGGTGGGAAGCGGGAGCAAAAAAAGAGTGCGGTTTGCATGCCGGCAATGTAAAGATCAAAAACGAGTAAAAAGGCGATGCAGCCGGCTTGTTATCGCTATTACGGGCCTACTTGTTCTATAATTTTTTAGCAGCAAAAATCCGCAGGCCGGGTTGAGGAACGAACCCGGCCTGCGACAACAAAGAAACGGAGTTTCCGCAAAAGCAACCCAGGCTACGAGCTAAGGAAATCGTGCCCATATCCATCCAGTAAAAAGCACGCCCCAGGACGTAACTGAATCGTGTATCGGCAGGAAATGCCTTTGTTTTCGCGGCGGCCGATCAAATCGTTCTAAATGACAATTTATGCAATAAAACACTGATCAGGCGGTCGGACACTCTTGCCAAGCCTTGAATGGCTCGTAACCCAGGCAGCGCTTGGCAATACTTCACAGCTGTTCCTCGTTTTGAGGCGTATATAAAGCGATGAAAGGTAAAACAATAAAAAACTTGGCAAGCTGTCTATTCGCGCTCTTCTCTTTGCACGAGAGCGCTTTAGCATCGGAGCAATTGTCCTGCGACACGGTCGCCGAAAACGATATTGTCGACCTGGATCTGTCGGAACTGGGCAAAGTGCCGGTTTTTTTGTCCGCCAATCAAAAAGCGACTTGCACCAGGCAGGCAGCCGGCATTGTAACCGTGATCTCCGGCCAGGAAATCCGTAATATGGGCGCCCGGGATCTGGTCGACGTACTGCAACTGGTGCCCGGTTTCAGTTTCGGCGTCGACACCTCCAATGTCGTCGGCTTGGGCATTCGAGGCATTCAAGCCCATGAAGGCAAAGTCGCGGTTTTCATCGATGGCATCAATTTAAACGAGCACCGGTTTGGAACGACCCAGTTCGGCAATCATTTTCCAGTCGATCAAATCGACCGCATCGAAATCATCCGCGGCCCTGGCTCCATCATTCATGGCAATTTTGCGGAAATGGGCGTGATCAACATCATCAGCAAAAGCGCCGCGCAGATAGACGGCGTCAAAGTGACCGGAGCATATGGCCGCTTTGAGCGCGGCGAAGCCCGGAAAGTCACGGAATTTGTCTCCGGCAAAAAATGGGATGACTGGGAAGTCACGCTATCCGGCAAATATGGCCAGGCCCATCGGAGCGACCGGATCTATCATGACGCTACAGGGAAAAGCTTTGATATGGCCGACAACAACGAACTGGAGTCAGGGATGGTCAACCTGGGCGTCAAGTACAAAGACCTTGACTTCCGCTTTCTCGCCGATGATTACAGCGTCGATAGCCGCGACGGTTTTGCTGACGAAATTTTTGTAAACGACAAAGGCGAACCGGACCGATACCTGACCAATCGGTTCATGACATATGCGGCTAATCTAAATTATCAGCATGATTTTACCGAGGCCATACAACTGGATCTCAACGCCCAATTTTCCCGTCAGAATCCCTGGGAGCGCACCCGAAAGTATTTTGACGGCCGCCCATCAGTATTGCGCGAACAAGTCTTTGTCGATTCTTATAAATTCAACGCCAAAACCACATTCGCATCCGATGAAGGCAACTACGTGGTATTAGGCAACAGTTTCTCCTTTGACAAATTCGACATCCGTGTGCCCGAAGAAGTCGGTTTGGACACCCCTTTGCCGACCTTCAGCGATTACACCGCTTATGCTGAAGCCAGCTATGCTTTCCCTTGGGTAACTGTGTTGGCAGGATTGCGCTTCGATGCCTACAATGAATATGGCACCAATTTGGCTCCACGCTTTGCCTTGACCAAAGATTTCGGCCGATTTCATTTCAAGGGCCTTTACAGTGAGGCTTTTCGCATACCGACCGGCGGTAATTATCAAAAAAACGTGGAATACAATCTTATCCTGCCAGAGGATGAAAAAATCAGCCAGGTGGCTCCCGAAAGGACCTACACGGCAGAAATAGAGCTCGGCTATGAATTGCTCGACAATCTGGATCTAACCATCAATCTGTTCGATATCCGCAGCAAAAACATCATCTTGTATCAGGTCGATGAAACCAGGAATAACGCTGATTATTACATCAACGCCGCCGGCCAAAGCACCCGCGGGATCGAAACCGGATTGCGTTACAACGCCAAAGATTGGGGCTATCTGGAACTGGATTATTCTTTTTATCAATCGATCCGCAACACGGCAGGCAAATACAAAATCCTGACCGCCCAAGACCAGCAGATTCACGACCAGCTCAACGTTGGCTTTCCTACCCATAAAGTGACGTTCAATGCCCATGCCAATATAACGCCATCGTTTTCCATCAATCCGACCTTGATGTTCGTTAGCGACCGTTACGGCTATAACGGCAAGCTCCTGACGCAACACGGACCAGCTTGGATAGCCAACGTTTATTTCCGCTATCAGAACCTGCTGACCAAAGGACTGGAAGTCGGACTAGGCTTCTATGACATTTTTAACGAGCGATACGAATACGTCCAGCCTTACAATGGCGGCCATCCTGCCCTGCCCGGCCCCTCTCGGGAAATCATGCTGAAACTGTCCTATCAGTATTGATGATGCCCGCTCTCTTCCGTCAGCCTGATAAATTGAAAAGATAAAATCGATTATGCGCTTTTTGCAGTTGCTAACGAAGTCGGTTTTCATATCGGCGCTGCTGTTGAGCCAAGGCTGGGCCATGGAGCATCGGGAGCTGACGATTAAGGCGGCTTATCTTTTCAGGTTATCGCTGTTCGTGGAATGGCCGCCGTCCAAACTCAGTCCAACCGGTTCTGAGCCGATGCTTTTTTGCGTTGCCGGCGATCAAGGCATGAGCGAAGCCCTGAAAACAGCCCTGGCCGACAAATCAATCAATCAGCATAAAATAGAAGTGGCCGAGGTACAACTGCGTGACGACTTGTCTGCCTGTCATCTGCTTTATTTGCCCAGGCACATCCAGACGCCGAAGCCCTTTTTACAAGCCGTGGCTTCCTATCCGGTCCTGACTGTCGGAGAAACCGAGGCATTTTACCGACAGGGCGGAATGATATATCTTTACAATAAGGAAAACAGAATCCGCTTCGCTATCAATGAACAGGCGGCCAAAAGGGCCGGTCTGGAATTAAGAGCGCAATTATTGCATTTAGCCGATTAGCCACCATGATTCAGAACAAACGCTCCATCAAAAACCGGCTCTTCTTCGTCATCATGTTGACCAGCACTATCGTGCTCCTGATAGCGGGCCTGCTGTTCATAACCTTCCGGATGGTGCAGTTGAAGCAGGACATGAACAACAGTCTGACCATCCAGGCCGGCGTCATAGCCGATAACGCCCAGGCCGTCATTGTGTTTGGCGATAAGGATGAGGCCAACAACTTGTTAGCCTCATTGAAATACGATCCTCAGGTCATCTATGCATTATTACTGAACGACGAAAAACAGATTCTTGCCCATTATCAGCGCCCCGGCAGCGATGTGCCGATTACGACAGCGGCTATAGGCGAATTCTTGACCGAAAGCCCTGCCTCTAGCGAAACCGAGCGCTATCTAGCCTATGCTCGCCCCATTTATTCGCATGCCAATAAAATCGGCCATGTAATCCTGTTTGCCGATTTTTCCCGTTATTGGCAGTTGCTGAGCCGCTCGGCGATGGTAGTGGCCTTTGTAATCCTTCTCGCCCTGTTCGTAGCCTTATTTTTATCTTACATTCTGCAAAAGCTTATCTCGAAACCGATCGAGTCGCTGGCCAGCTTTGTCAGCACCGTTACCGAAGGGCAAAATTATGAATTGAGAACAGAGAATAAAAGCTATGCCGAAATCGAACAGCTGGCGGCCGCCTTCAACCAGCTGCTGGAGCAGATCCACCGTGCGATATCGGCGCGCGATCATGCTCAACACCAATTGAGGACATACAGTTTTCAATTGGAAGACCTGGTTTATCAACGAACCCGTCAGCTGGAAGAAGCCAAAGAGGCGGCTGAGGCATCATCCAGGGCAAAATCGGCGTTTCTGGCCAATATGAGCCATGAGATCCGCACCCCGATGAATGCCATTGTCGTGTTTACCAAATTGGCGCTGAATGCATCGGAATCCCCCCATCAGCAGCAGCAGCTGAAGCGGGCGCTTGAATCGGCCGATTTGCTGCTGGCCTTGATCGACGACCTGCTCGACATCTCCCGCATTGATGCCAACAAAATGGAACTGGACTATCAGAACTGCAATTTATTTGAAATCCTGAGCAGCATCGTCCAAATGCTGACCGCCAAATTTGTAGAAAAAGGGCTTGAATTCATCATAGACATCTCTGAGACTGTGCCCCGCTTCATCGAGACCGACTCACTGCGTTTAAAACAGGTGCTGATCAATTTATTGACCAATGCGATAAAGTTCACCGAAGCGGGGCAAATCCGCCTGTCCATCTCTGCCAGTGCAATGGGTTCAGCTGCGCAGGTGACTTTCGTCATCAGCGATACCGGCATCGGCATGGACCGCGAAACCATCGCCAGGATATTCGAGGTCTTCAGCCAGGCTGATGTATCAATCACACGCAAATATGGGGGCACCGGGCTCGGGCTCAGCATTTCCAAAAAACTGGTCGCCTTGATGGGAGGAAATCTGAACGTTGACAGCCACCCAGGGCAAGGCAGCCGATTTTCCTTTTCGCTGCCGATCAAATCAGCACTACCCGACTATGATGATGCTATTATCAGCCGTTCTGCTGCGTCGATGCCGGCCGTCATAGTCGTCGAATCGCGCCAACAGAGCCGGGAACATCTGCTCAAGCTGCTGCAATCGTTGGGATGCAGCGTCGACGGCGCCGAAACAGGCAATGAAGCGCTGGCTTTGCTGGCGCAGCGCCACTACCGCCATTTGCTGATAAGCCGGAACCTGCCGGATATTGACGCCTTTGCCCTGGTGCGCCAAATCAGAACCGATCCACAATTATCGGACATTTCGATTTCCCTGATGGACAGCCTGTTGGGCGAACAGGCCGTCAAACAGTTCTCCGAAACGGTCACACAGGTGGATTACCTGAAAACGCCCATTTTCGATCGGACACTGCTTTGCCGGCATCTGCTGCAGAACCAGCAAGAAACCGAACCGCAAATATTGCCTCATTTTTCCCGTCCAACCCAGACACCTAAGTTATTCAACGTGTTGATCGTCGATGACTACTATATTAACCGCCTGCTGATCATGGACATCCTTCAAGATCAGGTAGAGCATTTTCTGGAGGCCGGCAACGGCCGCGAAGCGCTGGAAATTCTGCAAAAAGAAAAAATCGATCTGGTGTTAATGGATATTCAAATGCCGGAAATGGATGGTTTCGAGGCGACGCGACAGATCAGGCGCCAGCTCCATCTCACAGCTTTGCCGATCATCGGCATGACGGCTTTTGCAGCCGAAAGCGACTGCCGGCAATGCTATCAGGCCGGCATGAACGACGTTTTGACTAAGCCGATCGACATCGACCAATTAAAAAAAATATTCGACCAGCTCGGCAAAGGACGAACAAAATTTGCAACCAAAGATCATGCGGCCGGCCTCACACTCTTGAATTATCGATTACCCGGTATAGATGTCGAAAGCGGCCTGTCGCGGCTGCGCAACGATGAAGAAAAATACAAAAAGCTGCTCGTGCTGTTTTATAAAAGCTATCAGGGCAAGGAATCCTTGCTGGAAGACCATCTGGAACAAAAAGACTGGACCGCCGCTGAAGTCTGGGTGCATGCGCTGAAAGGTATTTGCGCCAACCTATCCATCTCCAGCGTCAATGACAGCTGTGTAGCGCTTTATGAACAATTGAAGAATCGATCCGTCAACCAGCAGGATTTGCGGCAATTCAAGCACCATCTCACCGAAGTCATCATGGGCCTGCAACAATTGGCTGAGTCGGAGCAATAATACCCGCCAGAAGAAACTTGCCCACAATCACGGCTTTTATTGCTTGAAGCAGAATATTTTTACTTGGAAATTGCAAAAAATCCTTAGTGATTCAGCTCAACGGAATCGCTTTGCTCAACACTGAATTTTTAGTAGAGACAAAAATGAGGCGCTATCGCCGATCCAAGCTCGCGCACCTGGCGTCGCAGATAGGTTACTCTTGAAGACGAGGGAACCCGCTACCCTGTTTGTGAAAAAATAGACAGCATCTTTGCTGCCGACTGACGGCTTACAACCGGGAACCAGGCACATGCTCCCGCATGTGCGTCCGCTCCCGGGCCAGCTGAACTGACTCTCAGCCCGCTGCCGCTGACTGCCTGGCAGCATCCATCCGGCTGCGGAGACTAAAAGGCCGCATATCGCTCCATGCCTCTTTGATATACGCCAGACAGGTTTCTTTACTCCCGGCCTTGCCGACGGCCTGCCAACCGTCCGGGATAGCCTTAAAGTCTGGCCAGATTGAATACTGCTGTTCGTGGTTAACAACGACCTTATAGGTCATCCAATCATCTTCCTTGCCCTGGCTCATGAATCGTTCCTTTCCGTCATTAAATTTTTGCAATGGCTTTTTGACATTTGTACTGGAGTACCCCAGGCATTGAAAGCCTGGGGTACTCCATGCGCAAGGGCTTGGCTTATAAAGATAATGCCAAACCAGCGCCTACAGTAACAGTCGCGCCGGCTTGCAAACTTACTTCAGGCAATACTGCGTCTACTGTAGTGACTACTGATCCCAGAAGACCGTTTACCAGAGTCAGAGTGCTACCCACCAATGCGTCCAGCCCCAAAAGAGCACCAGCTGAAACATTGTCCATCTGAGCATCAGTCAAAGCCACAGGCTCAGCAGAAGCCAAACCCGTTGCAGTTAAAAGAACACCCGCTGCCAATGTTTTCATCAATTTGTTTTTCATAATTAATTATCTCTATTTTTAGTATTATTAACATAACCCATCCTGAACCTATCAGAATGAGAGATTATTTACCGTAGCGTTTCCTCAAACTCCCTAAAGCATTCGGTAAATTCCTTCTGCGATCGTCGCCGCCGAAGTATCCATTGGATGCCTAAGGCGCCGCCAACCGTTCAGGTGTCTCTTTTGGGAATCCGGCCATATTTTCCTGTCATGGCGCTTCCCTATATCCTTATATCCGGGCTAATCCTCGCCCTCTCGTACAAAAACTTAAGATTTTCTTAAATCATTGACCATACTGTAACCTAACTATATGACGATCTTATGACAAGCTTCCCTCAGTCGATGACGAAAAAAATGCTTGTTAAGTTGGGCCCATTTTCATCTCAACTGATAAAGGGCAGCGCTTCCCGTCTGGTCAATGCCCCAGCATGCATCTGATAGCTCGACCTTTAACTTAGCATATATCGTGCCCATGTTAACCAGCCGGGCAAACGTAAGCTGCAAAAAGCAACTCATTGGCAGAACCGACCTTGATATTGCAATCAGTAACCAGTGCGGCAGGCTCATTGCCAACGTGGTGATCGCTTATAACTCAATCATGCTCTCGATGTTGCTGGATCGGTATCGGTCTGCGGACAACCAAAGCGCACTGGCTATCCTAAAAAGAATCTCTCCAGTAGCATGGCAACACATCCACTTCCTGGGACACTATGCCTTCCGCGACAATAAGAAGCCGATAGACTTGGATGCTATATTGGCTAGCATAAGCCATTGTAATTTAAAGTATTACAAAATTTCCGGGGTTTGGGCTTACAGCCCCTATAAGTCACAGACTATTGTCGAACAGATCGCTAAAAATTCATGCGAGTCGATTTATGTTGGGAAAGTAAACAGGTAATAGCTGACAATATAAAAAACATTATTACGATCCACTGTCGTAAAAAACTCGATTCAAGAATAGCCGCTGCACAGTAACTGCATAGACTTGCCAAGACACAAATAGCAAAAGTACGGATAATGCCTTGTTCGATATTCACAATATGCAATAAAGTAGAAAAAAGAGCATAAAGCAAATAGATAAATGTGACAAAACCTACTATACCTTGTTCAGCAAGCAGCTCTAGGTAGAGATTATGCGCCCACGGCATCAAGCGATTATCTATGGGCATGGGTAGCCATGCTAACGCTTCGGTTGTTGGTAAATAATCTTGATAGAACAGCAAAAAAGTGCGAGGACCATGACCCCAAAGAGGGGAGTCCAAAAACATGCGCCAAGCTGCCAACCAAACTCGAAGCCGAGTATCTGCAAGAAAACCGTGTTTGGCTATCAGTGGAAAGCCCATCAGCCAATCAACCATGAGCAGGGGGCATACTATGCCAAAGCTGAAAAATAAAACGTATCTTGGTTTTAAAAAAAACAACATCCAGATAATTACAACGATCTCTGATATGAGCGCCGCTCGACTTTTAAGCAAAACCATGGACATTAAACCGAGAATGATCGACAGCGCCGCCAAAATGTGAATTATAAGTTTGTTTCTATGCAACAGTAGGGCCAAAGAAAAAGGCATTAGTGTCGAAAATAAAGTAACATCGTTAGGAACAACTAGCATGGGACTTCCTAACGATTTTATCCAATCAGTCGGAGTTTGCATCCAGTTAGATAGAGCTATCCAAATCAATGCCATGGAAAGCCCAATTGTTAGTATGGTAAATACTATGCAAAGATTTTGGAGAGCCCGCCAATTGAAATGCTGTGCAATCAGAATAAAAATCAATATGGCGGGCAAAAATATTCGGCTCATTCGCCAACTTCTTTCGATGTCATCAGATACAATAATCGAAACTAATCCTGAGAGAATAAATAGACTCAATGCGATGATGATAGGTTGACGCCATAGAGATGTATACTTTGCTTCTATTGACGCAGAAATAACGCCAACTATAGTTAACACAATAAGCGGAATGTCCCACTGAAAATTAAAGCAAAATCCAATTATGGCTAGATTTACTCCCCAACAAACCGTTTGAGCAGCAACATCGCATTCATTTTGAATGGTCTTTAAGTCCATCATGCCTTCTGCTTGAGAAAAATAAAATTTAACAACAATATTGGTGATATTTTGATAAGTTTTAGCTCGAATTTACAATATTAACAATGAAAATAGCTTAGTGAACCGTTTGGCTTGGTACACTTTTGAGGATGTGCTTCGAAGGGCTCTGTCGCAAAGTTTTACCGATTCAGTGACAATGCGTACTTTTAAGCAAATAAGCGGATTGATGATCAGTTTTAAAGGTGTGCATTTCCCCAAGGATGTCATTTTATACAGTATTTTCTATTCCTACCGTGATCTCGAAGACATCATGGAAGACCGCGGTGTTAATGTGGATCACGCAACACTTAATCACTGGGTTGTCGATTATTCTCCATTAATTGCCACTAAAGCCAAAAAACGTATACGTACTGCGACAAGTTCCTGGCGGATGAAGAAACCTACGTCAAGGTTAAAAACCGGCGGGGCTTATACCGGGGCTATCGACAAATTCGGCAATAACGTTGAATTTATGCTGTCTGAACACCGTGACGAAGCGGCAATGACCTCATTCTTTGTAAATGCCATCAACGCCAATGGGTTTACGCATAAAATCGTCATGGATAAAAGCGGTGCAATTATGCCGGGTAAGAGAATATCAACTTTCTGCTGATACTAGTTGGATTGACCTGTTTTATAGACAATTACCCAATCCAATAGTTGAACAATTTAATTGAGCAAGATCACCGATCCATAAAAAAATCACTAAACCAACGATGGGGTCTGGGGCTTGGCATTCAGCGAAAGCAACGATTGATGGCATTGAAACAGCATACATGATCCGAAAAGGACAACTATACTAATAACGAAGCATCCCGGCCTATCAGCAGTTCATGGCTTTAGCAGGATAGCCCTGCCTCCAGGACAGGCAGTCTTCGCCTTGAGCTAAACTTTGCGACAGCCCCATTCTTTAGCTATAAACCCAAAGCTTTTCTTGATAATGCTTGCAAACAGAGAGATAAATCGTTATTAAGCGGTCTTGCCAGTTCATGCGTTACTTTAGATGTATTGAAGGTGAGTGGTGTCTTCCTCAATAGTTTAACGGTATGAACAGGCTTCTATTCAGCCCTTAATTCGCATTTAAACAGTTTTACAAATCCTATCGAAGCACAAATCATTTAAGTCAACGGTGTTGACGTACACAACCCTTCATCATCGCAATATTACCCTAGAATTGGAACCTTAGCCCGCCCTCAATAGTATGGTTAGAGGCACCAGATATAATGAGAGCATTATAACCCACGTTTGCCGACAAGCCATTTGGTAATGTAACTAGAAAACCAGCACCGACATTACCCCAATCTCTTTCTCCTGCATTTGTCGCAATTAAAGTGGTGCCGCCCCCCTGAATCAGGGCCTGAGTTACGCGGGCGTCATTAGCATATTCCCGCACCCATTCCCCCGTCACACGGGGCGTAACTACTCCAAAAGGCAAGCTCCAAGCATAACTCAATTCTCCACCAAATGTACTTGTTACAGATGTAATATGTTGATCGGGTACATCAAGCAATCCCATTTGAGTATTCCCCATCTCCTTATATCCGTTAATATTTAAGTAGATGGCACTTGCTTGTCCGTAGCCGCGTAAACTCCATGCTCCAAAACTATGGGTATACCCTAAACCTGTCAGTATATTGAATTCATCCGTACCGAATGTTGCATTTGCAGAACCCGGACAATACTGACAATTACGTTTTGAATTATTGTCATGTCTCGCATAACCAGCGGCAATATCTATATATGTATTTTCAGTTGGAGCCAGTGTAACGAAAGGGGAAAATCTAAAAATATCTGCATCAAGTCGACCACCAGAGCTAAAAAGTTCAGCCGAAGAACTCGTATATCCAAATAAAAAGCCTGTTGCAAAATTATCACTCACAGCAAAATCAATGCCTCCATTGAAGTTCCGGTTGTATAAATCGAAACCCGAAGTATTAGTTTTACTATCAACCTTACCAAAGGTACCTCCTGCATTAGCATAAACGCCAAAAGGTCCCATAAGCGCATAACCATCACCTGCGCCGCCACCATTGGCTAGATTTTGCCTCATATCTCGCATGGAGTTTAATGATTGACTCATTTGTGTAGTGCTACGATTAAGCTGTAAATTAATAGTTAAAGCATTATTAACCGCGCTGATATCTTGCTGTTCTTTAATTAACTGTTCATTTGGTTGTAGATAATATCCTGCCGCTTGCAATTCGCCCCGCCAATCTGGAGATAACGCGGCTAGGGCACCGCATCCAATTGCAAATGCAGCGACTGGGAGCTGTTTTATTTTTATAAAACTCATCTGTCTCTTACCTTATATTAAAACTTTATTAGACTAAAGTAGATTAATTATTATTATCGTTATCGTGCGATTCAAAAATGAACAAATGGAATGTCTGTTATTGCTTATTTTTAAGTCAATTTATTTACCTTAAAAATGGCTTAAACATATTTTATAGATAAAATATGTGGACTGCATCACTAATTTAGAATTTTTTTACAAGATAACCGATGTCGTATATATTGCGTCGGACTTTGGAACTATCGCGTATCGGAGATTTTAAATGCGGTCTTATAAAATTAAGGAACGGACATCAGAAGCTATCAAGGACGGATTCGATGAAAACCCTACACAAAAACAAGTAGAATCGGGAACAATTCTGATCGTCTACCGTGCACATGGTAACTTATCGAAGATGATCGGCCGTTTTTTCTTTACACCTCAGATTGCCGGAACTCCAAGAATCAATTGGACTGCTGACATGCTGGAAAGAGAATTAAATGCAGCTCTTTGGGACAACGACTTTCGTTATCTGGCAAAGTTCCGTGTTCTAGAGGGTGTCAAATATAAGATCGGACCGATAGCTCACGACAAATATCAAGGTGTCGATTTCACGCCAAGCGGGGGTAGACTGTCGTTTGATCAGTACTCCTATTTCAGAAATGCCAACATGTTCTTGCAAGTTCAGATTGATGGGATAACCCCCAGTAATTGGCATGAGTACTTGGATCTCTTGGAGGCTGTGCCTATTAAAGCAGAGCGCTTCCATCGTGGTACAGGTCGTTGCTGAAACTATCTGCATTGCTCAGCAAAGCGTTCGATCACAATGCTTCGAATGTATAACAAAAACTTCTGATTTTTAGGAGATTGAGATGTTAACATCAGGAAAAACCGCATGTGAGATAAGTTCTGCTGCCATTGGCATGACTGTTATGGCTATTGGTAGCGGAGTATCGGGAGGCACACTAACCTTACCAGCAATGCTTGCAGGTGGTGCTGTTGGTTACCTTATTGGAAAAGCAGTGTGTAGGATACCTACTTTGCAGAAAGCTTTTGATCGTGCAATTGGAACAGATGATTGGCGTGCGTTAGAAATGGCGTTTTCTGATGCATCAACTAGAAAGCAAGCTGTGGCACTTATTGCGGACGAAGTTGGAGTTGACGCTAGTCGTGCGGAAGCGATTTGGGACGTAATTGTTGCGGCAGTGAAGTCCGAACCAAAAGCGATTATCCAAAGTTCTTTTTTTAAGGCTGCAACCTATCATCCTGCGACAGGTTCTGCTAAGCATGGACTTGCCGTTTTAAACATAACGTCCTCAAGTAAAGTATAGTCCAACTATTGCCGGCTCCTTGAAGTTTGAATATCTTCTCCGCAGTCCTAGCCATAGGCCAAGAGCTAAGAGCTTATCCGTAAATAATATTGAGTTGGTTTTGTCGTTTAATTTTACGAAAAACGATCACAGAGGCAGCCAGCATCAATAGCCCCAGATAACTCCGCTCCATTTTCTCATAGCGGACCAGTATTTTCCGAAACTGATTAAATCAGGCGTGGCAGACTTCCACTACCCAGCGTTTCGGTTTGAAACCGGGGTTTTTGGCTTTTTATTCGACCTCTTCATCTCGGGGGCGAATATGGGGGGACATAGTTTCTATCCAGCACCTATTGCCTCGCCTGTTTACCGACATAGCCCGCATCCAGGCAAAGATGTTGTTGTTTACTATCTTCGACTTCTGGACGTTCGATGACCAGGGCGTCCAAAGTGGCCGCCAGCAGCTTGACATCATGCGTGTTGGCGCCGCTGAGGACAATAGACAGCGGCACGCCTTTCTGATCCGTCAGGAGACTGCGCTTGCTGCCTTTTTTCCCCGATCCGTCGGGTTTCTGCCCACAGACTCCAATGCCAAAGGCGCCTTGACCATCGCCCCATCCAAACTTTGCCATTCCCAGGCTATGCCTTCCATTTCATCGTATTCCCGCAGACTGCTTTGCCATAGCTGTTCAAATAAACCGGCGGCTTCCCAGTCCAGAAAATACTGATGAACCGAACTGCTGCTCCCGAATTCGCTTTTTGGCAGCGCCTTCCACTGGCAGCCGGTTCGCAACACATGCATGATCCCTTCAAATACTTGCCTCGGTGCTAGCGGTTTTCTTCCGCCCCCGGCTTGGCGTTGGTAAGTTTTGTTGGGATCTCGCTGTGGTTGAGGTATCAACGGTTCTACACGTGCCCAAAAACCATCGGAAACTTTCCAGCTGGCTAATCTGTTCAAATTATGACGGTACTTAAAGCGTTAAAATCCGCAATTCTTCCATACGCAATTTTTTTATCAACTTATTTACGGATAAGCTCTAAGTCCTCAGCACCAGTATCTTCCCGATTGATTGAAGGCCTACTACTTCCTCAAGCATCAGTCCGGCCTGATCGAAAAGGTTTTGCCATTCGGCAAGCGTTCTTTCCCTGCCTCGGGTATTCACGAACATCTGCATATCGAAAGCGGCACTGGAATAATCGGCCTTCAATTCCGAAACAATCAATTCCATGAGCGCAATCCGGGCACCGGTGTTCCCAATGGCAATGGCTAGATTGCGCAAAACCTTGACGCAGTCTTCATCATCCATGCCATGTAAAACAGCGCACGCCAAGTAGATGTCTTTATCGCTTATCGCCTCCGGAATCGATTCGAACAGATCGCCGGCTTGGAAGCTCAGCCTGGATAGCAGAGCCGGAGCCTCGCGCCCTAGCCAATAATGTTCCGCTTCACGGACAATTTGGGCGCGGTCCACTACCAGAGCGTTCAGGTGCGGATGCCGTTTCAGGACAGCCAGGGATTTACTGCCTTTTGACCCGCCAATATCAATGACGCGCTCGAAGCGTCCCCAATCGAAGTCCAGCGCGAAGCTGTCGCCGGCCAGCGCTTCCACCCTGTCCATCGCCAGAGAGAACAGGCGATCGAATTCGGGATGGCTATCCATATAACCGTACAGTTCCTGCCCATGCGCGAGCTGGAACGAAACATTTCCGCTCTGCATGCCCTGTTCCAGTTGCTCGTACCACGACCGGCTCATCTCTTCTGAGTTATGCATCAGAATCATCGCGCGTACGCTTTTCGGATTGTCCTCCTTCAGACAAGCAGAAAGGCTATTGTTGGTGAACACGCGAGGCGATACCTCCTCGAAAACGCCCAGGGCCGCCAACATCCGGAGCAATCGATAGATGCCATCAGGCTCCGCGGAAACGCGAGCGGCAATCTCGTCTGCGGCGAGCTGCTCGCTGCCCAGCACTGTGGCTATATCGAGCCGTGCGGCGACGTAAAGTGCCCGCGACTGCCAGAACGCCGAGCCGATCTGCATGAGGCGGAACGGCGGCGGTGTAATCCTGTTCGGGATGTTTTGCAGCCAACCGGCGAATTTCATCAATTTGGAGAACCGCCGAACGGCTCCGGCATTTTTCTGCAACGGCATAGCCCCTCCGTTACCGGTGCGCGGCCGGCGCAAGGCCCGCCGTAAAGAGTTGGCCGTTGAAGCTGGCCAGATCTTCGATGAAAGCGTCATCCATCGCGTGGCCCATTTGTTCTTCGAAGATGTCTTTCAACAGCATCGGTGTCATGGCCAGGCTGACAAAGGCCATCCTGAGGATATCCGGATCTATCGATGGCGCGATCTGCCCTTGCGTTTTCAAGTCGGCCACTTTCCGCGCGCCCCGCGTGCGCCCGCGTTCCAGCAGCTGTTGAATAAAACGCCGCCCCGGCCCCTGGTTCAATGCCAGCACTTTCAGTATCAGCTTGGGAAATTCCGGCCGTGTGGTCATTGTGTCGTAATAGAGACGAAAGAAGCTCGAAAGACCTTCTGCCGATGACAACATCGGACCGTCCAGCACATCCAGCAGTGGGCCCAGCGTATCCCGGATCATCTCCTCGTACAGCCCCTCTTTGCTGCCGAAGTAGTAGCGGATCATGGAAATGTTGGCGTCGGCCTTTTCAGCAATCAGCCGGGTGGTGACCTTGTGGTATTCGTCAGCTAAAAAGCATTCCAGAGCAGCCTTGAGCAGCCGCGTCCGTACGGGGTCGGAAGATTGTTGGTGGGCAATATTCATCGCTTTCTCCTATAGCGTGCAATCGGGAGTAGATTAGCATCCGCAAGCCGGCCTCAACAGCATTTTCGTCAATCAGTTCACGTTGTTTGATTGACTGGCAATATCACTTCGTTCTGCAAATGCTGTAGCTTCCATCCTGGCCATATGCTTTTTCCGTCATAATGTTTTTTCTTCCATGACCCGCAACTATAGGAAAACGTTACCAGACTTCTGAACTTAAAATGTCGAGCTCCCGCTCACAGGTTTGCTCTGTAAGACAGAAAAAACCAAAGACTCGCTGCAAACAATAAAATAGAGCCGCAAAGCAGCAATATCGGAAACGTCCAGGAAGAATTGCCCTGATGCGCACGTGCCGGCTGGATTTTGTCGGCCGGTCTGGTTGGGCTTCTTCTTGGAGTGGGCGCAGCCTGGCTGAAATTATTCTTTAAAGGCGAAGCTTGCGGTGCGGCATTTTGCGCCAGTTTCTCCCGTTGACGGCTCGGCAGCGATAAATAGACTTCACTCCCTAGCCCTATTTCATCGGCTGCCCGCCTGACGCTCTCCAGATCAACTAAAGTTTTGTTGGCTTCATAGCTGACACGAAGCGCCCTGTCGCAAAATGTATTAACCAAACGAGGCGTGCCCCGGGCGGCGCCTATAAGCGTTTCAATGGCCTCGTCGGTAAAAATTCTTGACTGGCAGCCCGCGATTTTCAATCGATGCATGATATATTCATGCGTTTGCAGAGGCGTCATTCTGCCAATGGCCTCTAGCCAGGCGATGCGCTGTTTGAACGACTCCAGGTTAGGCTGGGACAATTTATCAAGAAATTCCTCCTGTCCGATCAGGAGCATCTGTATTAGTTTGATATTGCCGTGTTCAAGATTATTCAAAAGCCGAACACACTCCAGCACATCGTCGGATATCTTGTGCGCTTCATCTATGATCAGCAGGCAGCGATTGCCTTCGCTATGGAGCTTTATCAAATAGTCCTTGAGATCTCTTAAAACAAAAACTCTGCCGGACAGCTCAGGCCTGATCCGCAATTCTTGTGTGAGAAAAAGCAACAGTTCATCACTGGTATCCGGCGGCTCGCCCAACCAGATTATTCTGGTTTTCTCGGGGATGGATACTATGAGCTTTTGGCTCAAGGTGGTTTTCCCTGTGCCGATGGGCCCTACCACTACCATCAAGCCTCTTCCCGCCCATAAACTATCAATTATGCGGCTGAGCACGCGACTGTAATCGCCTCGTTCGAAAAAACATGCCGGATCAGACACGTTTTCAAACGGCAGGCTTTGTAATGAAAAATGATTTGTATACATACCACCTCGTTCCAGATTGTTCAAAAGACGGATACGCTTCAGCACAGCGTCTGAAATATTATGTACTTCATTCATAATCATCCGGCAGAGACTGCCGCCCTGGTGAAGTTTTATTAATACCTTTAACTTTTCAATTCAGGGTTGATATGCAATTCCTATGTGAGAAAAAGTAACAGTTCATCGGGTATTCGGCGGCACGCCCAACCGGATCGTTCCGGTCTTTTCGGGTACGGGCATCAAGAGTTTTTAACTCCAGTACTTCTTTCCGTACCAATCGCCCCACTGCCATGAAGCCCCTTTTCTGCCCATGGTCTATCCATCCATATGACAAACTTTCTGAACAAATGCCTTCCAGGCAAAGCAAATTTAAATTACTACTGTCGCGCGGGCGCTAGTCTTATCTCCACGCGACGATTCTTCGACCGCCCCTCCCAAGTGAGGTTGGAAGCAAGCGGAACGGCATCGCCGAGACCTTTGACAATGATTCTGTCGCTAGCGACTCCTTTCTGTTTCAGCAGCTGGGCAACTACCTTTGCACGCTGCATCGAGACGATTTTGTTCCATTTAAGGGCCTGAGCAGAACTAAAGCCGACCGGTATCGATTTGTCGGCATGCCCTTCAACGATGACCTTATCCAAAGGCTGCGCGCTGATAAGCGGGACAATCGCGTCAATCGCTCTCTGTGCTTTTGCATTGGGTCTTACCTCGCCCGGAGGAAACGAGTGTCCATCAAGCACAAGCAGGCGCGCCGGTTTGCGCTCAGCGGGGTGTTTTTCCTCTGTAGCCTTTGGATTTACCGGCTCTGGCAGTTCCGCATGAATTTGCGCAACAACGGGTTCAGGAGAAGCCTGTGGTGAAGGCATGGCGTTCTGAGCCTTAGAAAGCGTAACATTTGGATCCTTCGAAGGCGTAATGTTGGGATCCTTCGAAGGCATGACGTTTGGATCCTTTGAAGGCATGACGTTGGGATTCTTCGAAGGCGCAATGTCGGAATCCTTTGAAGGCATGACGATCGGATCCTTTCGATTTCGATCATTTGCGTTATCGTTTGGCTCTACCTTGCTTTCCAACTGCGTTATGGGTAAGGCCGGTTTATTAAGAGCAACCGGTCCCTGCGTTTGTTCAGGCACCGATTTTTTGACAATCTTTTCAGGAGATCCAGACGGTTTATAGGCTTCTGTTTTACTGATTACCTTCTGCGAAGTCGATTCGCTCAGCACGGGAATTAATAGTGCCGAAATAAAAATCAAGATTGAAGCCCCAAACAACATAAATGAGATCGCGGTAATGGCTCTGTGCATTATGAAATACTCCAGTTGTTCCTTATTATCCACTTCGGCTTGAACAAACCCTCTTTTTCTTCGGCTCGGACCTGTTCGCACCCCCCATAGAGCCAGTCTCAGAGCCAGCTTTAATTTAGATGCTTTCCGAATCCAATCGTTTCATAAGTTTTCACGCTAATTTTATTAATTCTCCATACGATAGGGTTATTAAGTTCAGAGCGAGCGTTATCTGGTAATTACTCTGACCATCGGGTTTCTTTCATCCCCGTGGATTGAATCCCGCTATCGCCGCAGCGGACTGGCAGGCATCTCTAAAGGAACACGCCGGGCTTTTATTCCAAAAAGCCCGGCAAAATATTTCCGGTTCCGTACTATCCGTTTGTTATATGTCGCTCATTCAGGACAAAACCCCGCCTTCCGTTTCAGCAGAACGCAGTATTTTTGCAGCTTCAACCATATTGGCCAGCGCTTTCCGGACTTCATCCCATTGCCGCGTTTTCAGGCCGCAATCCGGATTGACCCATAACTGCTTGTGACTGATTCTTTCGCCGGCCATTCTCAACAGCGAGACAATCTCTTCCTTCGTCGGGACATTCGGGCTATGGATATCGTAAACGCCAGGCCCTATGTCGTTCGGATAATGGAAATCGATAAACGCATCCAGCAGTTCCATATCGGATCGCGAGGCCTCGATGGTGATCACATCGGCGTCCAGTCCGGCAATGGCCTCGATGATGTCATTGAATTCCGCATAACACATGTGCGTATGAATTTGCGTAGTGTCCTGAACGCCGCTGGCGCTGATGCGGAAAGCGCGCCCCGCCCAATTCAGATACTCGGCCCATTGCGACTGGCGCAGCGGCAGCCCTTCCCGGAAAGCCGGTTCATCGATCTGAATGATCGGGATGCCGGCCCCTTCGAGCTCCAGCACTTCATCGCGCAAGGCCAGCGCCAGCTGATAGGCAGTGACCGAACGAGGCTGATCGTCTCGGACGAAGGACCAATTCAGTAGAGTGACCGGGCCGGTCAACATGCCTTTCATCGGTTTGCCGGTCTTGCTTTGCGCATAAGTGATCCAGCGCACCGTCATAGGCGCAGGCCGGCTGATATCGCCGTAAATGATCGGCGGTTTGACGCAGCGCGTTCCATAGGATTGCACCCAGCCGTGGGCGGTGGTCAGGACGCCGTCCAGCCGTTCGCCGAAGTATTCCACCATGTCGTTGCGTTCCGATTCGCCATGCACCAGCACATCAAGGCCCAGTTCCTCCTGCTCGCGGATGCAGTGCTCGATCTGCTGTTCCATCAGCTGGTTATAATCCTGCTCGCTGAGCAGGCCCTGCCTGAATTCGTGGCGAACCCTGCGGACCTCCGGCGTTTGCGGAAATGAGCCGATCGTCGTAGTCGGATAGCTGGGGAGCCTGAGCCTGATTTGCTGCTGTTCACGCCGTACCGTAAAATCGCTCCGCCTCCGGCCCATGGCTTCATCGATGGCCGCAACCCGGGCCTGAACGGCCTGATTATGCCCCAAACCGCTTTCCCGGCGAGAACGGATCGCAGCGCTTGATGCCGACAACTCCGGCTCGGCCGCCGCCGTTCCTTCTTCGACAGCCCGGCGCAAAACCGCCAGTTCCGAGAGTTTTTGCCGGGCAAACGCCAGCCAGGGTTTAACCGTTTCATCCAATGCAGTCTCGAGCTCCAGGTCAATCGGCACATGCAGCAATGAACAGGAAGGTGCCAGCCAGAGCTCGCCCTTGAAACGTTCGCGTACCCCAGCGACAGTCGCCAGCGCCGAATCCAGGTCGGCACGCCAGACGTTGCGTCCGTCAACCAGCCCCAGCGACAGCACTTTGTGATCGGCAAAATTATCGAGG
Source organism: Methylobacter sp. Wu1 (assembly GCF_036553575.1). Taxonomy (NCBI): domain Bacteria; kingdom Pseudomonadati; phylum Pseudomonadota; class Gammaproteobacteria; order Methylococcales; family Methylococcaceae; genus Methylobacter; species Methylobacter sp. Wu1. The sequence continues at coordinate 27,684 of NZ_JAZHOC010000035.1, forward strand.
ACGTGCGTCAATTGCTCGATTCCCTTGACCAGATCGATATGAAGTCCCGCCACCGGCAATTTGCAGGTCAATGAGGCATGTGCGTTCAGTTCGCCAAAATACGTGGCCAACAGGATTTTGACCGCATTGTTCTGCAGGCGGTGGTAAACGGTTTCAAAGGCGCTGCTCCAGGCAACGGGCAGATCCAGCACCAGGATAGGCTCATCAATTTGAATCCATTCCACGCCCTGCCCGGCCAGGCGCTGAATGATTTCCCCATAAACCGGCAGCAGGCGATCCAGCAGGTCCAGCTTGTTAAAATCGGTTCTCGATTTTGCCAGCCATAGCCAGGTCAACGGCCCCAGCAGAACCGGTTTCGGATTGAAGCCCAACGCCTGCAGTTCGCCCGTCTCATCGAACAATCGGGTGCTGGACAAGGCAAACTGTTGGTCCGGCTCCAGTTCCGGGACCAGGTAATGGTAATTGGTATCAAACCATTTGGTCATTTCGCAGGCCCGATACGCCTGTCCATCGGTAGCCCGGCCTCGCGCCATTCTGAAATAAGTATCCAGGCCCAGCGGTTGTGTCAAGGGCCCGAAGCGCTCAGGCACAACACCGAGCATGGCGCTGGTATCCAGCACATGATCATAGTAGGAAAAATCACCGGCAGGGATAAGATCCAGCCCGCAGCCGGCTTGCAGCCGCCAATGGCGCTGGCGGATTTCGGCGGCAATCTCGTCCAGGGCCGGCTGATCGATCTCGCCCCGCCAGTAGCGCTCCAAGGCAAATTTCAGTTCACGGTTTTCGCCCAAACGGGGAAAGCCCAGATTGTGAATTTTTATCATTGTTATTGCTCTCGTCGTGTATTTAAGGGACAAGCGCATTGTAGGGCTTGCGTAACATGATAAATATTGATAGTTTCTCACTATTTCATGAGAAAAATTCATAAATGGAACTGATCCATCTGCGCATCCTGCTGGCACTCAAGCAAAGCGGGACTTTAAGCGCGGCCGCCGAACAGCTGCACCTGACCCAGTCAGCCCTGTCCCATCAAATGAAAAATCTGGAACAGCGCCTGGGAGTCATCCTGTGGCGGAAGCAGGGTCGCCTGCTGATACTGACCCAGGCGGGAAAATACCTCTCCGACGTCGCCGAGTCAGTCATTGCCACCGTTGATTCCGCCGAACAGCACCTGGCCCTGCTGGGCGCCGGAAAAACCGGCAAACTGACCGTCGGCATCGACTGCCATGCCTGCTATGAATGGTTCCGCACCATCCTCCAGCCTTATCTGCTGGCCTGGCCGGACCTGGCTGTCGAAGTCACGTCCCGTTACCGGTTCAACTCCTTTGAAGCTATCAGGCAATACAAGCTGGACGCGGTCCTGACATCCGATCCCGCCTTTAACGGCGTGCTGCATTATCAGCCCTTGTTCGATTTTGAACTGGTACTCATCGTCGCAAGCCGGCACCGCCTGGCCGGGCGCGGCTTTATCGAGCCCTCGGACCTGCAGCAGGAGGTCGTTCTGACCTATCCAGTTGACCGGGAACGCCTGGACATGTTCCGGAAAGTCCTGCAACCGGCCGGCATTGAACCTTTAAACCACATCACTGTCGAGGAAACCGATATCATGCTGCAACTGGCAGCCAGCCGGCGCGGCGTCTGCCTGCTGCCGGAATGGCTGATGGCGGAAAAGGCCGACAAACTGCCGCTGGACAGCCTGCGCTTTAAAAACTTGCCGTTAACCAAAACCATGTATCTGGCGACCCGTCATGAAGACGTGGCATTGGAATATATTCAGGGATTGATTGAGTTGGCATCGAATAAGCCGGATAAAACCGCTGTGCACGGGAGTCTTTGATCCTTTGGCTCGTGAGGGTGAAAGCCTGATCGCCTTCAGCTTGTTTAAATCGTACGATCACAAAGTCGACAGCAATCGTAGAGTCGGGCTTTACCGCCGCCATAAGCGGTCGATCAGCAAGATCGCTTCACTATCTGTGAAGTACTTAAAAGCAATCATTTAACTCTGCGCTAATTTTAAAATTATAAAATTTCCTTTAACGATTAAAATATGCCTTTTTTTAGAGAAAAACATGAAAAGAAGTAATTTACTAACAATACTAGTTCTTTCTGCATTAGCCACTGGCTGCGCCTCTGTGAGCGGCTGGCGCCCGATTGTCGATCCTCGCATGGACCAGCATCCTGAAACCGTTCAGCGCGACATGCTGGAGTGCAAGACACTGGCCGATCAGGCATCGGATGTCACGAAAGAAATCGGGATGGGCGCAGGTGTTGGCGCTGTTACGGGTGCAGCAGGCGGCGCTGCTGTTGGCGCTATAGCGGGCAGTGCTGCAACAGGTGCCGCGGGCGGCGCTATTTTGGCTATCCCTGCCGGACTGTGGAAAGGTTATGAAGCCAACGAGGACTTTAAACGATCATTCAAAAAATGTATGCGTCAGCGCGGCCATACACTGGTCAACTAAAGGCAACCCTGACAAAACCGCCATTTTGGGCGAAGTAGCCGTTTCTGAAAAAACCGAAATTTCTGCTGCGGACGTACGATCAGGCAGCACATAAAAAGCGCTGACCTGATGTACCCGCCCTATATCGGCACAGCACGAGCCGCAAGCCCTCTATCTCCCGCCAAGAGTGTCGGCAAGTTATCAAAAATATGCAAAGGTGCCAGTAAATCTTGGCATTCTTTGCCAACTATTCAATGGGCCTGGCCGGAAATTGGAGGCGTTAAAAACATATGCGTTGTAGGGATCATCCGGTCGCCTATCCGTAACTAATACCTGTCGTTCTCGCATAAAGGCGATTCCAGGACCAGGCTTGCCGGCACATTTACAAGCTCTTTTTGGTAAATCTTTGGTAAATCTGGTAAATTTTCCACCAGCACAACCATCGTTAATTTTCTGGGAGGTCATCATGCGAACATTGAAAAAACAATTAAAACACAATCTGGCTTTTTTACTTTTTAGCAGTCTGATTACTGCGATTCCTGCAATGGCGGCAACAGACCTTGAAGCTCAGGAAGAGTTCGCCAAAGCGCGTGCAAAGCTCCACCAGGATGAAGTAGATCACACGGCGCACCAAAACCACGCCGATGAAAGCAAGGTATTTCGCGGCGTGTTTTACGGCTATCTCCCTTGCGACGATTGCTCAGGCGTTAAAACGACGCTGTCCTTAAAACAGAACAACAATTATCTGCTGGTGACTCAGTATGCCAGAGAGTCTTCAAGGGAGTATTATGAAAAAGGCAAATACAGCTGGGATAATGAAAATCAGACCGTTGTCTTAACGCCCAAAAAAGGAGGAACTAAAACACGGCGCTATCATATTGAAGATGAAGGAACACTCATTGAGTTCAATGAGGATGGCACCAAGAGAACCCAGAATGCGAATGACTATGCCTTACGGAGAAGCGATACTGTGAAATCCCGTGAAGTACATATTCACTAACACATGACAGGTTTGAAAATAACGGGTAGAGCATCCGGCTGACCCGCTTAAAAAACCGCCTTTTGGCAAAAGCAGAGGCGGTTTTTTAGTATAGAAACAGAGACTGAATACTTTAAAGGGCTTTGCCGCAAAGTTAGCTAAGTCATCTTTGGCGGCAATGCCGTTATATAGCCCAAACGTATCGTAGTGCGCCATCGCATTAAGCGATAAGGCCGTCAAAGCTCGACATCATGATAAACATTCTGCACGTCATCCAGATCGTTCAACATATCCAAAAACTTTTCAAACAGCACCAGATCATCGCCGCTGATCGTCGTGGCCGTTCTGGGCAGAAATTGAATCTCGTCCACCTCAAAATCAATCTCGCCAAAAGCGTCCATTAACGCTTGCTTGGCTTTGAAATAGTCGGCCTGGGGCGTGAAGACGGTGATTTTCCCCTCATCGTTTTCAATATCGGTCACATCGACATCGGCTGAAAGCAACGCCTCAAGAACAGCGTCTTCGTCAGCATTGTGAAACGCCAGAATGGCGGCATGGTCAAACATGTGGCTGACTGTGCCTGGAGTGCCGATTTTACATTTTGTTTTGGTAAAGCACTGGCGCACGTCGCCGAAAGTACGGTTAGGGTTATCGGTCAGGCAGTCGACGATCACCATGCAGCCGCCAGGACCAAGGCCTTCGTAACGCGCCGGCTCAAAATTTTCGCCGCCGCTGCCTTTAGCCTTGTCGATAGCCTTCTCGATAACATGGGCAGGAACCTGGTCTTTCTTGGCGCGCTCAATCAATCCCCGCAATGCCAAATTTCCAGCCGGGTCAATACCTCCCGATTTAGCGCTTACATATATCTCACGGCCATATTTGCTGTAGACCTTTGTCTTGGCATCAGCCGTTTTGGCCATAGATACTTTACGATTTTGGTAGGCTCTACCCATTTTGCTGTTGCTCCAATGGCAATAATTAAAAAATAACGGATTTTACAGATAAGTATTGGCATAGGGAACATAAGAATTGCTTAACAATGCCGCGGAAATTCACGCCATAAAGCTATCTGGAGTTTTGACTGGACCGCCGGAATTAATTTTAGATGACCGATGGCATAGATTGATTCGGATCGGCTATATAGTTACTACGATCAAGCACATGCCATTATCTGCGTCATCGATTATTTTAGATATGCGCCTTCCTGGTGCGCCCCCTGGATGTCCCGGATACTCACAGGCGCTGCATTATCGATAAATTCGACAACATCCGCGCGAACAGAGATCTCGGGCAAAGCGAATAATATGAAATAAGTCGATGTTTGTTCATGCATGACGTTGACAAGCGCCTGCGGCTTTCCCTCGGCAATTCCAGCGGACTTATAAAGTTGGGTTATTGCTTTATCATAGCTCGGAGACTTCAGATTAATAAGCCCGAGAAAGCTAAAACCGACACTGCGACCAGACGCATTCGCTCTTATAATTTTGAAATTCTTTCTCGATAAATCGACCGAGGTGGCCGTTAATACCTGCGTTCCGGCAGGCGCCGGAATCAGCCCGGATAGCGCGGGCATCGACGGGAGCGCGGCACAGCCGGTAAGCAACCACAGGATTGGCAGTATTTTCATTGATTTCATCATGAAACAGCACCTCCCATTGCTGGTTTGGACATTATTTTCCGTTTTGGACAATGGAATCATGTTCACAGTTGCCTTAATTGGCGCATTTAATTGGTGCATTTAGTGCCATCCATGCACCATCATTGTGCATTCCGCCTCAATTACGGGTTAAAAATAGCCAAATCTATTGGTTTGAATAATGGCATCGATTGTGCTTCAAGAAAACTGATTTTTAACTCAATAATTTAGACTGCTTACGAAATGATAAGGCTAACCCTGGATCAGTTTAATCAACTTTACTTAGGATGCTTGGAGGAATCGGAGCGTATAGAACATACAGAAATAATCATCGCCCGATGTCATCACTCCGATTTAGGGCAAATCCTATTAATTATCGACAGCAAAGAAGGCGTGGCGATTATTCACCAGGATTATGACTCTTTCGACCTACGAAGGAGCCCCGTATTGAGTGCAGCAATTTAAAGCCATTTGCCGGAAGCTCAGGCTTTTGTTTTTAGCCTGAACGGCTTTATGACCGGAAATGATCGGTTTTTACTGTTGTATGATTAACGACCGGCCATTTTGCGATGTATATTTAATCAAAAATTTAATGCATAAGATTGATAATAAAAAAGTAATGTAACCAAGTCGGCCAGGATTGCATTCTCCTGCGGATTCGCGAGGGATATGCGGATTTTTGTGGACTTCGTTTCAATCTAGTGGTTTTATTTCAGCATTGATGAGCTAAAGAAACCGCCCTGATTCAACGCCACAAACAATCCATGTATTACATTACGCATGCCTTTTCGTGACCTTTTTCGGTTAATTTTTTCAGGATTAGTCCGCTTATCCTTCATTCTTTGGCTCCCGGCTTCACAAGCGGACTGGCATGGGGATATAAAATTCCTGTCCGACTACGTCTATCGAGGCTATTCCAAAAGCCGAGGCAAGCCTGTCGTTCAAGGAAATATTGACTATCAAGGCAACAGCGGATGGTTTGCCGGATTAGGCGTATCCCAGGTTCGCTTTGACGATCAACAGTTCTCTGACCGTGCCGAGATTGAAATAAAACCCTACTTAGGCTGGAGCCTGCCCCTTTCCGCGGATTGGAGGGCGGAGTTATCGGTCAGTGGTTATATTTATGACAATAAAATCTTCAATCATGCCGCCGATTACGCAGAATTTTATGCATCCCTGCATTACCAGGACTGGTTAAGCGCCACGGCATCCATTGCGCCGGATGCCTATCAACGCCGCGCCAATGTCGCAAATTATGAAATCACCTACCGCCGTGATATTCTGGATACCGTACAATTCTCCGCCGGCTTAGGCTACAACCAGGCCGGCGCATTGCTTGGGCATGATTACTTCTACTGGAATGCCGGCGTGTCGTGGTTTGCGACATCCTATTTATCCGTAGACTTTCGTTATATAGATGTTGATCTTCCCCATCAGCACCTCGAAGACCATCATGATGATTTTTATCCTCGGCAGCAGGAAAACAAATACCTGTTCTCCGTTACGCTGGGATTTTAAAAATATTTTAAAACAATTGAACCTTTTGCTTTGCTTAAGGAATACAGTTGCAAGACACCGGTTATCAAAGGAAAAAAGGTTAAACCATGCTGCGTTTAGTGCCTAACCCAACGCCTCCCGCACCCGACAAGGCTGCAGGCGATGACAATGAATATGCGTTGCTCCAGCGTATAGTCGAAGGCGATACGCTGGCATTTGAAAAGTTTTACAAGCTTTACTACCCCAGATTGTTTCGGTTCATTTTGCGCATCACCCGGCAGCCTGACCACATCGAAGAACTGATACAGGAAACCCTGCTGCTGGTTTGGGAGAAGCCGGAACGCTTCAATCACACTTGTAAAATTTCGACCTGGGTATTTGGCATTGCATACCACAAGGCGCTTAAATCGATAGCCAGAGCGGCCAGAAGCAGCAACAGTCTGGATGTTAATGAATTCTGCGAAATCATAGCCGATCCTTTAGCCAACCTGGCCGAAAATGCCGAAACTCAAGATTGGCTGAATTGCGCGCTCGATATTCTGCCTGCCGATCAGCGCGCCGTGATCGAATTAACCTTTTACCACGGCCTGCCTTATCAAGAGATTGCCAAAATCCTCGATTGTCCGGAAAACACTGTCAAAACCCGTATGTTCCATGCCCGTAAAAAACTTCAGGCATTTGCGCAAGCAAAGGAGAATTAAGCCATGAATCAATCGACAACAGCTAGCCAACACCAATATCAGCATCAACAGGTCCAACTCTTGTTGCCTTGGTACGTAAATCAAAGCCTGCTGAAGCATGAACATCGCCTGGTAGAGCACCACATCCGTTATTGCCTGCCGTGCCGCAAGGAATTGGCCAGCCTGCGCAAATTGGCCGAAGCTGCAGCGCAAGTTTCCGATCAGGATCTGGCTGCAGAAACGTCTTTCGCAAGCCTGCGGGCAAAGCTGCCGGCAAGGGCACAATCAACCGCATCGGTAAAGACCACGCCACCCGGCAGAATCGGCAAGTTTGCCAATAAAACCAGTGTTCGTTTTGCAATAGCGGCTTCCTTGTTATTGATGATTATTCCGTTAACGCTGCATACAGTGCAAACAAACCTGACAGGTGATTACTACACGCTGTCGGCGGCAAAACCCGAATCGGCCCGCGGCGAAGAATTGCGGGTAGTTTTTGCCAAATCGTTATCCGATGCGGAAATCGCTGCGGTTCTGTCAGAAATACAGGGTCAGCGTGTCGGTGAACCCAACAGCGTCGGCGCCTTAACTGTAAGGTTAGAAGCCGCCGGCAGCAGTCCTCGCTTGCAGGAAGCCGTCGCCTTGCTACGCGGCCGTCAGGATGTGCTGCTGGCTGAACCTGTTACGCAGCCATGAAACTCATTCGATTTACGCTATTGGTTGTACTGGCCGCGCTATTGATAACCGGTTGCGTCAACAATACCGATTACTCGCGCTTGGGCGACAGCCCGAACGGTGACGAGAGGCGCCTGCTGGTGACTTTTGTCGACCGGACCATCAACCGTAAGTTGCCCGGCAATGCCCAGGATCATTATCGGTCGCGCGGCCAATACGGTAACTCCAACTGGAGTGAACGCATTGCCCGCCAGCTCGCCGAGCGTTATCAAATACAATTTGTCGCCCAGTGGCCGGTTACAGAGTTAGGCGTCAGTTGCGTTGTTTACGAAGTGCCCGAAACATTGCCTTTGCCACAGGTGATGGCGGCTTTGCAAAAAGACCGGGATGTCGCTTCAGTGCAAAAAATGCAGACCTTCAATGTACTGAACGATAAGCATCCGGCAGACAAATCCTACAGTGACCCGTATCTGCATTTGCAAACGGGCTTTCAATCATTAGGCATAGCCGAATTGCACAAATACAGCACCGGCCAAGGGGTCCGCATCGCATTGATCGATACCGGCGTCGATGTCGATCACCCTGATTTGAAAGGCCAGATCAGCTATTCCGAAAATGTGGCGCCGGAACCCAGCGATCACAGCCTGGCAGAGATTCACGGAACGGCGGTGGCCGGCGTATTGTCGGCGCGCGCGGATAATGGAATTGGCATTGCCGGCATCGCGCCGGCAGCCGAAATTCTGGCTTTTCGCGCCTGCTGGCCGGACAAGCCCGGCTCCCTGGCGGCGCGCTGCAACAGCTTCACTCTGGCTCTGGCGCTCAATCAGGCCATTCGCTTGAAAAGCCGTATTATCAATCTCAGCCTGAGCGGCCCTAAAGATCCCTTGCTGAAAATGCTGATTGATAAAGCGTTAAGCGAAGGCATCATCGTCATCGCCGCTGTGCCAGGCAAAGAGCAAATCGGAAACTTTCCTGCCGATGTTCCTGGCGTGCTGGCCGTAGGGCGAGGCGGCGAGTCGGAAAAGCCAAGCTTTATCGCTCCCGGCCAGGACATTCTCACGACTGTCCCTCATGAATCTTATGATTTTATGACCGGCAGTTCCTTTGCCACGCCTCATGTCGCCGGCGTCATAGCGCTGCTGCTGCAACTTCATCCTGATTGGCAGGCCAGCGATCTCAAACAGTATCTCAACAGCGAATCAGGTTTATTGACAGCGCATGCGCTGAATGCGGCCTCAGGAGTTAAGCACACCAGCCCTAACTAGGGCTGAAAGGTTTTCCGCCATCAGGTAGAGCCATTTGCAGTATCTGTGGAACGGTTATTTGAAAATCTTAAAATGGCATCAATATTCATTCCGCAGATACCTTATATTTCCGAAATCTCTACATATAGCGGCGCCGGGACATCTCAATGCCTGCCCCCTTGGATTCTTGGATTAATGCTTTGATTAGCGCCCTTTGAATATCGGGATCTTTTTTATTCTGTACAAGCCATTTAGAAAGTGTCTGGCAACTGCAACCGATAAATATCGCTACCTCCATAATATTAAATCCCTTCTCAATGTATTCGATAATATCGGCTTTTTGATCATCTATACAACATACGCCAGTCGGCCTGCCTAATATACCACCAAGGGCTTTCTTAGCCTGTAATGCTCTTTTTATACGTTCTGCATTCATTTGTCGTTCCATTTGGGCAGATAATGATAGAGTAAAAACAGTTTAGCCATGCTTCTGAAGCGGCTAATTCAAAAGCAAACAAAGATTTCACCCTGTAAATACCCTTAACAATGGATAAGTTCAAAGACATAGAAATATTATTTTTAGCGATATCGAATGGCAATTCCCTTTCCCGCATCAGCCAGCCACACCTGATTACTGCTTAAAGCCCAGGCAATCAGAGCAACAATAAAATGTGATACTACTCACAAAATTTCTTTAATAAATCTGACCACCTCTCCAATTAATTGAGGCTTAATCTTGAACTTCTATTATTCTTAAATATTATTATTTAGTAATATAAAAAAGTAACTATGTAGGAAAATAAAAACATGCAAAATATTTAATATTTAGAACAATTAGAAAAATAGCCGAGAAAAGCCGACTGATACCTTCTCCACTAGTTCACCTGGCAACGCAAGTCTGCTGAGACAACCGCTTGTACTGTGACTAATCCGGCATCAAAAAATGATTAATTTTTCGCAGCGCGCAAAAGGTTTTAGCCCGCACTCGGCACAACAGCGTCTCAGGAGAATGTTTATGACTATAAAAGAAATCTTAAAAGGGTTTGCAGCCGTGTCATTGATGCTTATGACAACGATTACCGAAGCGGCCCCCCCTAGTAAAGGGACTGCTACAGCACCGACCGTGACGGGCAATACCCAAGGCCGGCTTTTGGCGAGCAACTGTTTCCAATGTCACGGCACGTACGGCAGCGGCGGCTTTTATCCGCTGTTCGGCAAGGGTAATGTCTCCAGCACACTGACCAAGTACCTGAGTGGAAATTCTGACAGCATCATGGCCGCGCATTTGAAAGGCTACACGCCAGAACAATTGCAAGCCATAGCCGACTACTTTGCTAATCCTTAAGAAGGGGACATTATAATGAATCGTAGAAAATTTTTAGGCGTGACTGCCAGCGGACTGGGACTTCTGACGCTCTCTTCATTTTCCGCCTTTGCCGCACGCGACTCAAATACAGCCCCTGTTCAGTTCGCGATCCCTACCAATACCGGGATTAACGGCCATATCGTTGTGCTAGGCGGCGGCATGGCTGGCGCCACCGTTGCCAAATATCTGCGTCTATGGGGCGGTACAGGCGTACAAGTAACGCTCGTGGAAAAAAGCGCAGCCTATACATCCAACATCTTAAGCAATACAGTGCTGACAGGCCAGCGCACCTTGGCCAATCTCGCCTATAATTACGATAAGCTGAAGAACCATTACGGCGTTAAGCTGATCAATAAAGAGGTAGCGGCAATTGATGCTGCTTCCATCCAGTTCGCAGACGGTACGACACTTGGCGGCTACGACAGACTGGTCATTGCGCCTGGGGTTGAATTCGATTTAATGCCCGGCATGACCAGCCTGGATGAGTATGAAACCCTCATTCCACACGCCTGGAAAGCGGGACCGCAGACTACTTTGCTGCGCGATCAACTCATCAACATGACCGACGGCGCTGACGTGGTCATCACGATTCCCAAAGCGCCTTACCGTTGCCCTCCCGGGCCTTATGAAAGAGCCTGCGTTATCGCTGACTGGTTAAAAGCGAACAAACCGAATAGTCGAGTCATCGTTCTGGATGCCAACGCGGACATCCTGGTTGAAAAAGACAATTTCAACTATGCCTTTACCGTGACCCATGCCGGCGTGATCGATTACCGCCCTGGCTGTACGATAACCGATGTAGACAGCGCCACTCGGGTTGTCACTTATAATCAGGGCTTATCTCTTGATAACGTGGTCGAAGCCGGCGTCCTTAATCCGATTCCGCCACAGCGAGCGCCAAAACTATTGGCAGATGCCGGCCTGCTTAACAGCCCGGATGGCCGCTTTGCCGCGGTGGATGTCTTGAGCTATGAATCGACGGCCATCCCCGGCATCCACATCCTCGGCGATGCAAGCAGTACGACAATGCCTAAGGCCGGCCATATAGGCAACCAGCAGGCCAAGACCTGTGTGGATGCCATCTTGCGCGTGCTTCAGGGCCAGTTGCCGGACCCATCGCCGGTTACCAATTCCGCTTGTTTCACGCCGATCACCGCGAGCACAGCCACTTGGCTTGCTGCCGTGTATCAATATGATCCAGGTAGTAAAAAGATGGTAATCCCCACGCAGCACAATAATGGCACGGCTATTTCCGCCCCCACAGCCAGCACAAGAAACTATCAGGATATGTTGACCTGGTTCAATACCCTGATGGGAGATACGTTCGCCTAACGTATCTGCATGAACAAGGGCAGAGCCTCGCAGTAACACTGCCTGACTGTACAAGAGGCTCTGCTTTTTGCTTCTAACATTGATGATGTCCACAATTTTTGATGGGCAACTGAAGGAGAGAAAATACGTGACATGATTAAAAATCCCGTCATGTAAGAGCCAGAGTATGGCCTGAAATACCCAAACGACTAAACGAAGCTGGGCCAAGCGCCATCAAAATGGCTCCACTTTATAGCCGCGTTGACGCAACTGTGCCAACAGGCCATCTTTTCCCGCCAAATGCAACGCGCCAATCAGAATTAACTCAGTTTCCGGCGTATTCAAGAACGCTTCAATTTGCGGCAGCCAACTCAAGTTTCGCTCCACTAATACCATTTCATAAAGAGCGGGATAGTCTCTACGCATGGAAGTAATCCCCAATGCTTCCAGTTGCGTTAAATCGCCATTGCGCCAGGCTTTTTTCAAATTCTTCATCATGCCGGGCAGTTGATTCAGATCATCGAGGGTGTTCAGAATCAGCTCGTCTTCATGGCCTTTGCCCATATTCACCAGTACATCCATCTGTTTTGAAACACTCTCCAACTGCCCCAAGCTTTTGCCATCGGCTAGGGCCTGCCGATTAAAAAACGCATCTACTCCTGCATCCGCCAGCCCTAAGCGTTGCAATTCTGTCATCATCAGGGTAAGCATCACCAGGGTTGGTTTAAACTGCTGAACGGAAGCAATCGGCATGTTCAGTTTCTGCAGATATGCCTCCAACGCTTTATAAGTCGAGGACTTTAGATTATTTTTCAGGCTCTCTCCCTTGGAGTACACCAATCTGCGGAGCAATTGGGCTTGCATTTCCGGTTTGCTCATGGCGTTCAGGTCGGTTTCCAACACCAGCATTTGGGCTTTGTTATAGGCTCGGCCAAACTCTTCCGGTAACGGATAATCGCTTTTACTGAGCACATGTACAGTGCCGCCGATAAACACTTCAGCATCGCCTTGACTGACGCGCCACAGTGACGTATCGGAAAAAGCCTGCAAAGGTATAAGCAGGCAAAATAAAATTAAAGTTCTCATATCTTGTCTCTTTGGAATGTTAGCCCGATAGGATACGCTGACCAGGAGCAGGCGCTCCAGGCGACGCAGTGAAGCGCACCAATCGCGATCGATGCATCTCTTGCATAAGCTTATCCTATAAGTTGGTCTGTTTTATTGCGTTTTATAATGATTAATCAGGTTGTCAAATGGCAAGAAATATTGAAATTAAAGCCCGAATTGAAAGCATCGACTCATTATTACCAATGGTTGAGAAGATCGCTGACGAAGGGCCAATCGAAATACTTCAGGACGATACGTTTTTTCCTGTCCTAACGGCAGGCTGAAACTTCGCGCTTTCTCCGAGCATGAAGGACAGCTGATTTTCTATCAGCGCCCGGACAGCGCCGGTCCCAAGGAATCTTTTTATGTCATTTCGCCAACCTCGTCGCCCGATACACTCCGTCAGGCATTGTCGCTTGCCTATGGGGAAAGCGGGCATGTTCGCAAACATCGCACTTTATTTTTGGTTGGACGAACGCGAGTACATCTGGATAAGGTGGAAAGACTGGGGAACTTTCTTGAGTTGGAAGTCATTCTTGCCGAGGGTGAGCCTATAGAAGCAGGTGTATCGGTCGCCCATGAACTGATGGAAAAACTGTCTGTCTCTCCGTATCAGCTAGTGGAAGAAGCCTATGTGGATCTGCTCGCACAAATGCCTGATAAGGCAATCCGTCGAATGCCCTCATAAATCGATGATTCTCAACGTTAAACTTGAATTTACAAAACTCGACAGCCGCTTGTCGGAAGTGATTTGGGACAGTCATGAGCCGCTCAAACATGCCCTGTAATCAATTTACAGGGCATCGTATTTTCAGCGTTTGATTTTGTTAAAAACGCAGTACAGATTCGACCACCAAAGCTGCCCTGTCAGGAAACCTACTCCAGTTTAAAGAACTTAAAGCCAAACAGTTCGCTTGAACATCAGTTCGTTATTCCGCCGAATCTGGCTGTCCCCTATCCATCCTGTCATCAAACCGATAGCAAATCATTGAAATCGTCCCAATTTGCGGTTGTCTCCTGTATTGATGTCACTGCACGTCAAGGCGGCCAAAGGCCCCGTGCTGCTCATCGCCCGGCCCTGCGGTAAAGAACAGAGTGTTGACCGGTTGGTTCTCGAAGCCATTGCCAAAGGCGAGCCCCCATAAGCCGTCGATCTGAATGGGCGTGCCGCTGGCAGATTCGAGCCGGCCGACAAACTCGCCCGTCGCCAGATCAAAGGCGTTGATCCTGCCGTCGCCGAAATTGCCCACCAACAGGCGGTTGCTGAATTTGCCGAAGCCTGCCGGCGCCAGGGCCATTCCCCAAGGTGCGTTCAGATTTTGCCGTGACGTTGAATCGACAGCCACGAGACGTTTGAGCAAAACGCCGTTGGGGTCGAACACATTGATCAAGCCGAGCCCCTCGCCTTTTTCGTCATCGTGCAGGCTGGGGTCCTGTTTGGCATAGGTAACGTAAATGTTGCCGTTGATTGCCTGTATGCCAAACGGCGCGCCGATTGAAGGAACCGCCGGGTCCACAAACGCCCCTTCAGGCAGGGTCACAGGCTTGAACGAGCTGTCAAAAACATCGATTTTTCTGTTACGGAAGTCGGTGGCATAAAGCAGGCCGCCGCGGCCGCCCGCACTGATGGCCAGTCCCTTGTAAATCGCGCCGGAGGATGTCGAATTGTCGATGACGCGGATCGCGTGCGTTTGATCGACATTGGGCGCCCAGCCCGCGATTACACCGTCTTCGGTCGCGAAGATAAAGCGGCTCGGCCCGGAAACCGCGCCCTTCGACACCACGAAATCGGATGGCGAGCCGCTATAAACGATGCCTGTCGGGTTTCCGCCGCCAGCGTCATTGCCTGGCGACGGAATCTGGACTACCAGGGGCCGGGCATTGCCTACGCCGTCATACAGCGTGGATACCCCGGTGCCGTTGTTTGCCACCCATGCGGGACCGAATGGGTTGAACGCAAGCCCCCAGCTGTTGACCAGGTTAGGATCGGTGTGGATTGGCGGAGGAAAGCCGCTCGGAGTAAAGCCATCGGATATATAGTTCAATTGGTAAAAATTGCCATCGGCAGATGCGCCCAAGGCAGCAAAATTCCCTCCGGTAGAGGTTGTAGAAGGCGCAGCAATGCTTCCCCCATTAGGAGGAGAAAGGCCTGGGGATGTAGAAAAGTCCCTGCTAGGCATGGTAGATGCAGAAAATTTCCTGTTAGGTGGCGTGGATGAAGAAAATTTCCTGCTAGGTGGCGTGGATGCAGAAAAATTTCTGTTGGATATGGTGGTTGGGGCAAAACGTTTCTGGGCCGGGCTCGTAGACGCGGCAGAGCCATTCTCTGCAGGCGGGGTAGACTGGGCAAAATTCCCCTTGGCAGTAGCGGCAAAGGCGCCAGATGCGGCGGCGAGAGCCATCGCAAACCCCAAAGATACACAGCAGCGTTGTACAAGGACGCAAGATGCTTTCATTTTCGGCTCCTTATAGAAGAATTTGGGGGAAACTATCTAAAACAGGTGCCATCTGTCGCTGAAACTACGCAATGTAGCCAGCGTTCTCTCTAGAGCTGAACCCGTCCAAGTTGGTTCAAACATTTTTGATTTCGGGCGGTAGCGCAATGAATGGATTGCGTCGCATCTTTCATTAAACCTGACAGGCAGGCATCCGGGTTTCTGGCCAGCATGTGTATAAAAGCGTGAAAAACTGGGAAACCAATGGTTTAATAACGGCTCTGCGATGACTCTCCATTAATCGATATAAAAAGGACAAACCATGCTCGCCCCCCAAATTGGAGTCGGAGTACTCGTCATTGAAAATGGACGCATATTGCTCGGAAAGCGAAAGGGATCGCACGGCGCCGGAACATGGTCCGCTCCCGGCGGCCATCTTGAATATGGCGAGTCAATCGAGAATTGCGCTGAACGTGAAGTACTGGAAGAAACCGGCATCAGCATCCGGGACCTGCAGTATGGTCCTTTCACAAACAGCGTATTTGAATCCGAGCAGAAGCACTATGTGACTGTCTTCGTGCTGGCAAAGTGGGAATCGGGCATTGTCGAAACCAGAGAGCCGGAAAAGTGCGAAGGCTGGGAATGGTTTGACTGGTCCAATCTGCCCGAGCCATTGTTTGCGCCGCTGGAAGCCTTGCGAAGCCAAGGCTTCGCCTTGCCGGACGGCTCTTGATCCCAGGCACTGAATATCACCAATAGAAAGTTTATAGGCGGGGTTGGTAAACCCAGCATTCGGAACCGCCAAAACTGGGTTTATCAACCCAGCCTGCCTGATCCAAGGCGCAGAATATCATCAATAGAAAAGGTCAAAGTTATGAAAAGCATTTGCGTGTACTGCGGCTCCAGCCCCGGCAGACTGGAAGCCTATTCCAACGCCGCCCGCGCCCTTGCCAGGACGCTCGTCGATAGAAACATACGGCTCGTATACGGCGGCGTCGGCATCATGGGCCTGCTGGCAGATGCAGTGCTGGAGCTCGGCGGTCAGGCGGTGGGTGTAATCCCCGAAGGCCTCGTACGCAGGGAGGTCGCGCACAAGCATCTGACCGAGCTGCACGTCACGCAGTCCATGCATGAGCGCAAGATGCTGATGGCGGAGCTTTCCGACGGGTTCATTGCTCTGCCTGGAGGGATTGGCACGCTTGAGGAACTGTTCGAAGTCTGGACATGGGCACAGCTCGGATTGCATAAGAAGCCCTGCGGGCTGCTGAATATAGCGGGTTATTTCGATGCACTGACCGCGTTTCTGGATCATGCCGTAACGGAACAGTTCGTCAAACAACCTCATCATTCGATATTGATCGTTGAGCGTGAACCGGAAGCGTTACTCGATCGATTCGACAGTTATATGCCGCCGGCTGTTACGAAGTGGATGGAAAAAGATGAGACATGAAGGGCTGGAGCTTAGCCGGAGCATGGCCGCAACACGATAATATTTTTTAACTTTCCGGACGCTGTCCGGTTAGCTTTACATTATGAAGCTACAAGGCGAATCATCATGATCAAACAGGTTGGAAAGACCGCTATCAACCCGAAACATCTGGCAACATGCCATTGCGGAGCTGTCGTGCTGGAACTCGACTTGCCTGACGGCATCGTTGACCCTCGCCGGTGCGACTGCTCGATCTGCCGGAGAAAAGGCGCGATAGTCGCCTCGGTTCCGCTTTCCGGCATCAGGATCATCCAGGGCCAGGATGCGTTGAGGCTCTACCAGTTCAACACCATGACCGCGAAGCATTACTTCTGCTCCATCTGCGGCATTTACACCCATCATCAGCGCCGGTCGAATCCCGAACAGTACGGCTATAACGTCGGCTGCCTGGAAGGCGTCAATCCGTTTGAAATCGAGAACGTGCCGACGAACGACGGCGTTAACCATCCGGCTGATCGCAGCGCTTTATAGTCCGGTAAATGTGGCGAGGCAATATTGATGTGCATTCTATCGACTAGAGCACACCCTCTTACATTGATAAATCGGCCGCCTGATTAAGTAAGCCGCTTAGGCAGCGGCTTTCCGTTATACAGTTCCCGCAGATACTATCGGCCGAGCAAGGCCAAAACAGTAACGCCCAGGCCTTGCTCGGCTCTGGTTCATTCTAATCGTCCATTAGCTCCCCAGGACTATTGAAATATTCATCCTCTATACCATTCGGACCATAAGTGTAAAAACTAAAAGAACTATTGATATACCTAAGCTCTCCAGCCGAAAAGGTTAAAGTAGTATGATGTGATGTGCTAGAGCCAGTGCCCCACACATAAAATGCCGTAGGTCCTCCTGAATTTACGCGCGCCAGAAGAACACCATGACAACCTAGAGTTTCAACAACTTCGTCATAGGTCATCCCTTCCTGGAGCTTACTTATTTGGGATTGTTCGGGTTTACAAGTGGGAAAGCGTCCAGCGGCGCAATAATTGTCGTGGGACCCCCAAATAACAGAATGGGCCGCATAAACGGAACATCTTGTAATATCGTCAGCCCGAGGTTCTTCACTAGAAAGCACGCCAAGCGTTCCATCCGGATTGAACTTCAATTTGACATTTGCATACGCAACCTTTCCTTCAATCACGACTGTCGGAATAGTCGCCGTGCCGCTAGCGGGATCATAAGTAGTCGCAGTCTTGGAAACGGAAGGCTTTTCAGTGGAAATAACGCTGAATGATAGATCTGAATTTCGCTCCAATTTGACGTTTACAAACTCAAGCTTATCGTTAACCATTACCTTAGGAATAGTTATTTTACCAAAATAATATTGATCGTTTACACGTTTTACCGTGTACTGATTGTTTCTTACAGGGTTTACCCTGTCTTCCGCTTGACCGACAGTTGTCAGGAACAGAGCCGCCAAAAACACCCCTAGTTTTTTTATTTTCATAGTCCTTTTACTCCCATAATCCCAGTAGATCAGTTATGTAGTTCTTAAAAAATTTGCGCGCAATTGCGAATGAAGAAGCCTGTAAGCTAAAGCTTGGTATGCAGGGTAAATTGATAGTTTAATCATCGCTAAGTGCCGCCAATTAAAGAGCCGCTTAAACAACGGCTTTCTATTATTCAGTTCTGGTCAGAATCATTGACTAGATCAGACGGTTTACGGTGAATGGCCAGTAGCTGATTGATAAATTTAACCGAACCCTTGTAAAAACCCACAGTAGCGAATGTACGCGGATTCACATTCCGCTCAGGAAAAGTGTCAGAACTAGCAGACCATGCGTAAAATGCGACTTCAGTTCCGTATTGATCAGTTCGCACCACAAGAACCCCATGACAGCCCAAAATTTCAACTACCTCATCATAGCTCATCCCTGCTTTGATCTTATCTACTTGAGACTGGACAGGGGGACAGGTGGGAAAGCTTCCATCAATGCAGTAATCGGTTCCGGCCGCATAAGTGGAGCAGTATAAAATATCGGAAACCTGAGGCTTTTCAAAAGAAAGAAGACTAAATGTTCCATTTGAATTTGCCTGCAATTTGAAATTTGCATAGTTAATCACACTCACATCGCGGCTAGGCGCCAACGTTGGAATAGTTACTGTGCCGCTGGCGGGATCATAAGTAGTGTCAGTCCTGGAAACGGGAGGCTCTTCAGTGGAAATAACGCTAAATGTTCCATTTGAATTTCGTTCCAATTTGACATTAACAAACGCAACCTTGCCGTCAATCTCCACCTCCGGAATAGTTACCGTGCCGGCAGCGGGATCATAAGTGGTGTCTGCCGAGTGGCCAGGGGTTGTTACAAATAGAATCGTTAAAAACACCCCTAATTTTTTTATTTTCATAGTCCTTTTACTCCCATAATCCCAGTAGATCAGTTATGTAGTTCTTAAAAATTTGCGTGCAATTGCCAAGCGAAGACGGCCTATGACAATTCAAATATTTTCATTATTTGTGTTATTAAAATTGAAAAACTTGCATAGCGCTCGGCGCAGTAAGACTACTATACATGACCGGCTTATACAATCCGTTAGTCTAGTATATAGATCACTCACCTTTTGAAGGTTTAATTCATCTGAGTTTTTGGAAAATATCACGCAATACTGTTAAGAGCATTCAGCGCCGATCCAATCGCGAACAGTACGGCTATAACGTCGGCTGCCTGGAAAGCGTCTGTCAATCCATTTGAAATTGAGAACGTGCCAGTGAACGATGGCGTTAACCATCCAATCCGACTGTTCGTAGTATTTCATAGCTGGATAGAATGTATTGAACGCAGTGAAACGCTTCGACCATGCTGACTTCTTCAGCATCCGGGCACCTGGTGCGCCTGCCTGCTTTAATCCGAGCATTAAAACTCCATCTGGAAATAACCAAGCAAAAGTCGCCCTATCAAGGGTCGCTCATAAAAAAGCCGCTGTTTAAGCGGCTTTCTGTTATTTAGCTCTTGCCAGAGTATTTGAATATTATTCAAATGGCCGTGAATTTTTGGACAACAGCTCAAGATCCATTGTAGGAAATTAAAAACGTATGAATTGAGCAAGCTTACCATCAAGAAAACTCGCGTCAGCAGAGTATACAGAATCAGTACCCCAACGATAAGATGTGTAGCCCCCTGAACCAACATTCTCGAGAACTCCATGACAACCTATAATTCCAACAACCTGATCATAGGTCATCCCGTCCTTGATCTGAGCTGCTTGAGAGAGAGTAACCAAGCAAGTAGGATACTTCCCCTCATCGCAAATATTAGTTCCGGGTACATGAGTGGAACAACTTAAACTATCGGGAACTGGAGGCGCTTCAGTAGAAAGAACACTCAGTGTTCCATCCGGATTTAACGCCAGTTTGACATTTGTATGCTCAACCTTGCCGCCAATCACCACCGACGGAATAGTTACGGTGTTAGCAGCGGGATCATAAGTGGTGGTAGAAGGGGAAGCCTTGGGAGCTTCAGTAGAAAGAATGCTGAATGTTCCATCTAAATTGGCCTTCAATTTGACATTGACAAACTCAACCTTACCGTTAACCGCCACCTCCGGAATAGTTACCGTGCCGGTAGCGGGATCATAAGTGGTATCCGCCGCGTGGCCAATAGTTGCCACGAACAGAGCCGTTAAAAATATTCCTGCTTTTTTTGTTTTCATAGTCCTTTTTACTCCCATAATCCTAGTAGATTAGTTATGTGAAAGGCTCATAATGGATTCCGGGGAGTTAGCTGATAATCAGTTCCAACAGTGAACTTAATAACGCTTTACCGCGTTTTCTGGCGTTATGCACAAATTCAAAAAAGCCTAAATAAATGG
>NZ_JAZHOC010000003.1:0-7601 GCF_036553575.1 Methylobacter sp. Wu1
GTGAAAGTATTCGTTTTTTAAAATTTTAACCACAATATATTGTGCATTTTATATTTGCATATAACAGCATATAGACGTCAAAGAGAAAAATTTTGAATACTTTCACAGTCTCGTACGCACCGCGTACCTTTTTGAGGCTAGGGATTCGGAACGCGTTGAAAAGGTACGCGGTGCGTACCCTACTTTGCTTCGCGTTAGGCCCTGACCGAATCTATTTACAGCCATAAGGAAATTTTCCACAATGGACATCCCACGAATATTCAACATCACTGAAAGTGCTCACCGCATCCACAACCCGATCACCCCCGAAAAGCTCGCCACTCTCGGCGCGGCGTTGCGTCTGGAATCGGGAGCCCGAGTGCTCGACCTCGGCAGCGGTTCGGGGGAGATGCTGTGCACCTGGGCACACGATCACGGCGTCATCGGCACCGGCATCGACATGAGCCAGTTGTTTACCGAGCAAGCGAAACTCCGTGCTGTAGAACTCGGCGTCGCCGATCAAGTCAAGTTCATCCATGGCGATGCTGCCGGCTACGTCTCTGACGAGAAGGTCGATGTTGCAGCCTGTGTCGGTGCCACTTGGATCGCCGGTGGAGTCGCCGGCACTATCGAGCTTCTGGCGCGGAGCCTGCGCACCGGAGGAATCATCCTCATCGGCGAGCCCTACTGGCGGCAGTTACCGCCGACGGAAGAGGTTGCCAAGGGCTGTCTTGCCAACTCAATCTCCGGCTTTCTCATGCTTCCAGAACTTCTCGCGTCTTTCGGCCACCTTGGCTACGACGTCGTTGAAATGGTTCTGGCTGACCAGGACGGCTGGGACAGATACGAGGCGGCCAAATGGCTCACCATGCGCCGATGGCTTGAAGCCAATCCCGGCGACGAGTTCGCGAAAGATGTTCGAGCCAAACTGACTTCGGAACCCGAGCGCTACGCCGCTTACACGCGTGAATACCTGGGCTGGGGTGTGTTCGCGCTGATGCCGCGCTGATGCGGTGAGGCACGAACCGCATCGTTCGAGTCAGCCGCCTGCCGCCACATACAGCAAATCGATGCCGTTACCCCAATTTTCGGCATAAACCCCAACGCGACAGGCTGCGTAATCCATAGGATGCTGCCAACGTAAAAGGCACATCAATCGCGAGTGATGCGCTTCACTGCGTCGCTTGGAGCGCCTACTTTGGGTCAGCACGTCCACCGGGCTCGCGGACGAAATGATGCGAGTCATTGCAACGCTCCGTCATTGTCCCGGCCAAGTTTCTGCAGCAGAATCACATCATTTCCAACAAAAGTGACCTCACAGCCTGCCTGATTCGCCCACCAGCTAAAAGTCGCGCGCGAGAAAAAGCACACATGGGTAGGGTCCTGTTTGTAGTGCCAGTTGCTGAAGGCCGCCTGATCGATGACCATTTTCGTCATCAATCCCAGCCAGCCGACCGGCCGCAGCAGCGACAGCAGTGTCGCCAGGGTCTCGCCGGGCAGGAACAGATGCTCCACCACTTCAGTGGCAGTAATAAAATCATAACGCTGGCGCAGTACCGCAGTATCAGTAGCATAGTGATGATCATAGATAGCCATGTCGTAGCCCGCCTCGCGAAACATCAGAGACAGCGTCGGCCCCGGTCCGCTGCCGAAGTCCAGGCCTTTCGCCGGCGCCGGCACCCGCTCGCATAAGGGAATGAAAACCCGCGAAAGGAAGTTGCGGTAACCGGCATCGCGCGGATCGTTGCGGTGCAGATCGTAGTACGCCTTCTCCGCCTCCGGCGACAGGCGATACTGCGGCGGCACGAAAACCAGACGGCAGCGGTTACATTGGTGATAGGCGCGGCGCGCATCCCGGTAATAAAAAACGATGCGGTCATGCCGGCACAGCGGACAATGCATTCTTGATGCTCCTCAACAGTGGTCGGGGGCGGCATTATGAGCCATTTTGCGCCGCCAGTCTTTTAATCGATCATATCACGCTCCCGCGAGTGATGCGCCTCGCTGGGTCGCCTAGAGCGCCTACGCTTGGTCAACAAATCCTGCAAAACGCCGGCCAATGCACTTCCATTTAGCGCTAATGCCCATTAGAATGCGCCCCCTCGCCTCATTCAAGATTCATAAAGGAAAACCGCTTTTGGAAATTTTTTTCGTTTTTGGCCGGCTGCTGCTGTCCTCGGCGTCCAACGTCTTTCAGAAACAGCTGTCGCATCACGGCCTGCATCCGTTTTACATTGTCGCCGCAACCTATGCCGTGCTGGCCGTACTCTCCTTGCTGTTCTTTTTCAATACCGCATTTGCCCATCTGAGCCCGTCATTCTGGATCAATGTGCTGCTGGCCGCCCTGTTCGATGTCGGCGGCTGGATGTTCATGGTCATGTCCTTGTCCAAAACCGATTTGTCGATATTCGGGCCGCTTAATGCCTATAAAGTCATCGTTTCCATGCTGTTTGCGCTCGTTTTTCTGGGCGAGGTGCCGACGCTGCAAGGCTTTGCCGGGATCATGATTATCGTCGCCGGCAGTTTTCTGTTATTGCCGCCGTCAACCGGCACGATGCAGAATCGGCTCATCCAGCTATGGCTTGATCGCGGCGTGCAGGCCAGATTTTTGTCCATCTTGTTATTTTCGATCGGTACGGTTTTCCTGAAAGGCTCGCTCAAGCATTCAGGTCCCTTGGAGACGCTGATCTTCTGGTCTTTGTTCGGGTTGCCGCTGATCCTTTTGGCCAATGCATTCCTGACAACGGAACGGTTGGCGGACAACATTAAAAATTCGCAACCGCATGCCCTGCCCATTGCGGCAGCCGGCCTGACGGTATTCGTCATGCAATACCTGACGCTGGTGCTGCTGTCGCAAATGCTGATCGCCTATGCGCTGGCCTTATTTCAGCTTGGCATGCTGCTGCAGGTCTTCCTGGGTTACCGAATCTTCAATGAGCCCCATGTGATCCGCAGGCTGATGGCGAGCCTGGTCATGATAGCGGGAAGTCTGCTGGTATTGCAGGTGAATTGACCGGCGCAGGCTCATGCCTTCAGAAAATTTCGGCTGACAGCCGCTCCATGAATGATTTCGTCTTCCAGCTGTCAAAAAACCGATTAACGTATCGACTTGAATGAGTACCGCCATGGAACAACTGAAAATCGATCTACACAACACGGTCACGGCCCTGAGCAGTTCGCTGGATCTGGTCGGCATCGACGAAGTCAAGCACGGCAAACGCGTTGCGGTCATGGCCAAGAATGTGGCCCTGGAACTGGGCTGGAGCAAGGCCGACTGCCTGACGCTGCTCCATGCCGGCATGCTGCACGATTGCGGCGTCTCTAGAGTGCAGGAGCATCGCAATTTATCCGAAACCCTGGAGTGGGACGGCGCCGAAGCGCATTGCCTGCGCGGCGAAGCCTACCTGCGGGCCTGCCCGCCGCTGGCCCATCTGGCCACCGACATCCGCTATCATCACACGCGCTGGGAGCTATTGCAGGACGCGCCTCTGGATCAATCCACGCGCCTGCGCGCCAACCTGATCTACCTTGCCGACCGCGCCGACATGCTGCAGTTGCCTTTTATCGGCACCGAGCAGGTCCTGCTGGAATGCCCGGCCATCGTCGACTATGCCAGAAAGCAGGCCGGCCGCATGTTTGCGCCCGAACTGGTTGAAGCCTTCGCCCACGCCGCCGCCGAGGAAGCCTTCTGGCTGTCCATGGACCCGGAATATCTGGACGAGGATCTGGCCGAATTCGGCAGTGATCAGGCTCAGGTTATGCTGAATCTGGATGATGTGCGCGCACTGGCGCTGCTGTTCTCCCGCATCGTCGATGCCAAAAGCCACTACACCGAAGAACACTCCGAACGCGTCGCCAAAATCGCGCGCTACCTGGCCGAGTGCCTGGGCAAAACAGGGACGGAGCTGGACCTGATCGAAATCGCGGGACTGCTGCACGACATCGGCAAGCTACGCGTCGACGAAGCCATTATCGAAAAGCCGGGCAAGCTGACTGCGCGCGAATACGCCTGTATTCGCCGGCACAGCTACGACAGCTACCGGATACTGCGGCGCGTTTTCGGCCACACGCCGATACCGGTCTGGGCCGGTTACCATCATGAAAACCTGCTCGGCCTGGGCTATCCGTTCAAGCGCGTGCCCAAAGAGATCGATCTGGAAGCGCGCATCGTCAGCGTCGCCGATATCTTTCAGGCTTTAGCGCAGAATCGTTCGTACCGCGGCAGAATGGCTCAGGATGAAATTATCAAGCACATGAAGGAACGCGTGGAGCAAGGCACTCTGGATGAACAGGTTGTCTCGGTGGTTATCGATCAGGCCGACGCCTGCTACCGGCTGGCGACGGAGTAAATATCCAGCCAACAACTATCCCTTTACTCATCATCAAGAAGCGAACAGGTGAGCCGATAGAGCGCCGCAGTGTATACTTTTGCAGAACATAAAAGCTGTAGAGATAAAGTAATGCCGAGATTATATAAAATTAAAAACGGAGTCCTGACCGAGGAATATCAAACCAAGGACACGCCCAACCAGATGATAATCGATGCCGTCTGGATCGATGCGCATAATCTCAGCCTGGAGGAGCGCAGTCAATTGCAGACATTGCTGCTGACCGAGTTGCCAAAATCCATCGATGTAGAAGAAATCGAGGCTTCAGCCCGTTATTTTGCCGATCAGAACGGCATCCATGTCCATTCGCTGTTTCTGGCCCAAAGCGAAGGCGACCTTCATACCATCTCTGTCGCGTTCATCCTGCAACCCGAGCGCCTGATTACATTAAGGGACGGGCTTGATCTTGCGGATTTCCGCCTGCTGCGCATGAGAGCGCGGCAAAAGCAGGTTGAAGTGGCCACGCCGAAAGCGCTTCTGATAACCATCTTCGAGCAAAAAGTGGAAAATCTGGCCGACGGCATTGAGGACATCTTCGGCGGACTGGAACGGGTCAGCCACCAAATTCTTAAAGAAGACAATGCCGACTACGAAGATGCCATCGACCAATTGACAAGGCTGGAAGACAGCAATGGCAAAATCCGGTTGTGCCTTATGGACACGCAGCGTTCCATGGCTTTTCTGCAGCGGCATTTGCGTGATGAGCGCGAATTGCATGAAATCACTCATGACATCATGCGCGACATGAATATCCTGTTGTCCCATACCACGTTTCTGTTCGACAAGATCAACTTCCTGATGGATGCAGCCATGGGATTTATCAACATCGAACAGAATAAAATCATCAAAACCTTCTCCATCGCTGCCGTCGTATTCATGCCGCCTACGCTCATCGCCAGCATTTACGGGATGAATTTTAAACATATACCGGAATTGAAATGGCTATGGGGCTACCCGGGTTCGCTGGCGATAATGGTTCTCTCGGGCATTGCGCCTTACTGGCTATTTAAACGCAAAGGATGGCTGTAGCTTGGGTTGCCAAAGCCACAGAAACGGCATGACCTGCAGTTTTTACCGTTTTCCCGTCCGGATTCGTGTCAGGATGGCTAATGCAAGGCACGCCAACCCTTACTATTTCTAAAGAGCCAGGAGCCGGTTTTGACCAAGAAAATCGATAACAGCATGATCGTGAACTGCGTGGCCTATCAAAACGGCGTCAGTATCGGCAAGGTAACGTTCGAAGCCATCAGCGAAGTGCTGAAACGGGACAATACATTCGTCTGGCTGGGCTTGCATGAAGTGAACAGTGAGCTGCTGGCTAAAATCCAGCAGGAATTCAGCCTGCATGAATTGGCCATCGAAGATGCCTGTACGGCGCATCAGCGCCCTAAACTCGAAGAGTACGGCGACTCGCTGTTCATGGTGCTGCATACCGCCCTGCTCCAGGAAGACCAGCTCGAGTTCGGCGAGACGCATTTTTTCGTGGGGCCGCGTTTTCTGGTCACGGTCAGGCACGGCGCTTCGCACGGCCTGAGCAAGGTCAGAGAGCGTTGCGAGGCCATGCCGCAGCAATTGGCGAAAGGGCCGGGATTCGCGCTGTATGCGATCATGGATTTCATCGTCGACAATTATTCGCCCGTTATTGACGGCTTGCAGGCGCAGTTCGATGTGCTGGAGTCGGCGATTTTTCAAAACCGGCCCAGCCGGCAGACCATGGAAGGCCTGTACGAACTGAAGCGCGAACTGTTGCAGCTGGAAGGCGCCATTACGCCGGTCATCGATATCTGCAACGAGCTGATGCATCTTCATGGTCACGTTATTCCCAGAGAGGTGAGCGTTTATTTCCGCGACGTGGCCGATCATATCAAGCGCATCGACCGGGCGATCCACAGCATGCGCGAAATGCTGATCGCGGCCATGCAGGTGCATCTGAACTTTGAAACGGTGCGGCAGAATGAAGTCGTCAAAAAGCTGGCCGGCTGGGGGGCGATCCTGGCGATACCGACCATGGTCTTCAGCTGGTATGGCATGAATTTCCGGCATATGCCGGAGCTGAATTGGCCATTCAGTTATCCGATCGTAATCGGCGGCGTGGGCTTGGGCAGCCTGCTGCTGTATATCCGCCTGAAAAAGTCCGGCTGGCTGTAAGCTCGAAACCGCTTCGAGCGCGGCAAAATCTTTTGGATACTTGATGCCGGGATTCCTGTCTTTATTTACACTGAGAAACACATCAATTGGCCGCCAGATGGACGTAAAACCGATCACGAGTATGACGCAAGCCGATGCCGGGGCCTGGAACCGGCTGGTCAAGGATGACTACCCTTTCCTGTGCCACGAATTTTTGCTGGCGCTGGAGCAGAGCGGCTGCGCGTCAAGCCAGACGGGCTGGACGCCGCAGCATTTGCTGGTTATGCAGAATCAGAAACTGCTGGCCTTCATGCCGCTGTATCTGAAAGCGCACTCGCGCGGCGAATATGTGTTCGACCAGCCGTGGGCGCACGCCTATCAGCAATGCGGCTGCCGCTATTATCCGAAATGGCTGACCGCAATTCCGTTCACGCCCTGCCAGGGGCCGCGCATGGTCATCGATGAATCCGCCGATGCGCCGGCCGTCATGCGTCTGCTGACCGGTTTTATCAAGGCGCGTGCGGAACAGGACGCTATCTCCTCGTGGCACTGCCTGTTTCCCGATGCTGTGCAGGCGGAACGGCTGCGCGATCTTGGGCTGAGCCTGCGCGAAAGCGTGCAGTTCCACTGGTTCAACAAAGGTTACCGCGACTTTGACGATTTCCTGCAAACCTTCAGCGCCGGCAAGCGCAAAATGATCAAACGCGAGCGCCGGCGCGTCGGCGAACAGGGCATCGCATTGCAGCGGCTGAACGGCCAGGAAGTCAGCCCGGCGCAGTGGCAGGCGTTTTTTCAGTTCTACACGATGACCTATCTGAAAAACGGCATGTCGCCTTACCTGAACCCGGCCTTTTTCGAGCAGCTGGCAGCCACGATGGGTGAATGGTTATTGCTGGTGCTGGCGGTTAAAGACGGCCAGTACGTCGGCGCGGCGCTGAGCGTGGTCGGCAGCGACACGCTGTACGGCCGTTACTGGGGCTGCTATGAAGAAGGCTCATAATGGATTCCGGGGAGTTAGCTGATAATCAGTTCCAACAGTGAACTTAATAACGCTTTACCGCGTTTTCTGGCGTTATGCACAAATTCAAAAAAGCCTAAATAAATGGG
>NZ_JAZHOC010000006.1:0-6510 GCF_036553575.1 Methylobacter sp. Wu1
TTACTATCTGTCATGGCGGTGTTTTCCTCATGTTGGTGGTTGATCTGGGGAGATCTTTTTACCAACAGGTTACACCGCTTTCCTCTCTAGGTCATACACCAGAAATGACTATACCTCCCAGCGCTTCGCCAATATGCAGCTTATTAATTCGAGCCATTTTTCTACTCCGTTTGTATTGTTGAAAGCGTTTCCTGTTGCACCGGATACGCACCTATCGATAACTAAGCGGTTTTCATGCCAATCATGATAAAACTCGATAAATCAAGGCAGATATGGATAAGGCAGTCCGTTTTGCTTTGTGATGGCTGTTGCTGATTCAACCTGAGTTGCTGAATGGGTGTTTCAGAACGAGCAGTACGGCAGGATGATGGCATTATGATCAAGCTCAAACATATGCCTTGGAAAACTATGCCTTGACGTAAATAGTGATGGTCTCGTCATTTGCCATTTTGGTATTGTTCTGCTCTTGTGCCGGCGTTTGACGGTATTGCCAGGACATAGCATCGTTTTGCACATAGATTCATTGCCGTATGATCGGAGATATTCATGACTGAATCCAAGCCCAAACCCGCCGCGGTATTATCCATCGCCATGCTGGTATCCCAGCCCGCCTTTCCTGATGCCATTCTTCATCACACTCCGCCTTTTGTGCCGACGGGCATGGCGCCGCTGGGCGGTGACCGCCTGTTGCTGTGGCGGGGCGATGGCCAGGCGCAAATTCGTGACGGCAACGGTGAATGGTCGGCAGTTTTGCATCTACCCATGCAGAAAGTCATGCAGATCGAACCGGAGGGCTTCGGTTTTTTGGCTCTCGGCGCGCCCGTGACGCCATTTGGGGCAAGCCTCATTGTGGCACTTGACCCGGCGGGCAGGGAAACCGAACGCTGGTCGGTCGCTGGGGTGTGGAATATCAAGGTTACTCCTCATGGAAGGAGAGCAGTAACTCGAACCGGATTGTTGCCGCTGTTGCCTCAAGCTGCCGTCGGCGCCGAAGAACCTTTCCCGGCATGGGGCGGCGATCAGCCGGAGGAACCGCGATTTCCTCCGGAGCTGTTGTACTGGCCGGGAGGGACGATTTTCTGTCACCGCGCCGATTTGTCCTTGCAGCATTTTGCCCATGCGCGTTGCGAACGCCCGGGGGCCGCAGGATGGATCTATGAGAATGGAGAGTCGACGTTGGCTCCAGTTGCTTGCGGCCCTTGGCTGTTGGTAAATGAGGGGAAGTGCCAGGAACAGCTTGTCGTGCTTGAAATGGCGACAGGCAAGATTCTAGCCCGGCGGAATTACCCCAGCCGTCCGCGCATCGCTTGTGCCGGAGGAGATGAACTGGCTGTCGGCGATCGTAATCTCGAGCTAGTCCAACTGCCGTCGCTGAAATCACGCTGGCATTTTCCCATCGCTAAAGATCGGGTGATTGAGCTGACCGCATTAGAGCATTACCTGGCTTATCGTGGGGAAAACAGCCCGGACTTGCTGCTGGTGCCGCGTCCGGCTCCCGAAAACCAGTGAGTGAGCTTCATGTGATTAGGCGCGGCTGTTGTGCGTGAATTGCGGCGATTTTCGCAGTATATGGATCGTCGTCTCATTCCTCTGATGATTCTTCAAGGTATTCGGCTGAGTTGGAAAACAGTTTGCAACTTTTTTCACCAGTTAGAGAGGTTTTTTCATCCGAGAAAAATACGTACGCTTTTATTATCAATGAGATAGAGGAACGATTTTGGAAAGCTTAATGCTCTTTCGATATAAAATTGAGAAATGTCAACGCCGTTTTCCATGTTAAATGAATCCTCTTGCTGGAACGCGATTATATGGGTAAAACATGTTTTACGATTCTAACATTATAGCTTTGTTGCCTCGATGGCCCAGAACAGGGAAGATATACGGAAATTTATAATTAATAGTTAACCAATCTCATGAAATCGTCCGCAATTACCTTCGCAGGTCTGGTTCTTAGGCCATTTTCTGACTCAGACGCTGACGCATTTACCCTCGCAGCGCTCGAATCCGTTGGAACAGTAGGCCATTGGATGCCATGGTGTTCTAGCGACTACAGTACTCGTCACGCCCTCGAATGGTTTGCCGCCTGCCGCACTGCGCGAGACGCAGGCACCGCATTTGAATACGGCATTTTTTGCCAAGACTCTGGCGATTTTCTTGGTGGTGCAGGTCTCAATGAAATCAGGCAACAGCACAAGTTTTGTAACCTTGGTTACTGGGTCCGTCAATCAAAGCAACGTCAGGGGATCGCATCCCGTTGCGTACAAGCCCTTTCCGCTCACGCGTTTCACCAACTCGGGTTGCACCGCGTTGAAATCGTAGTAGCCGTTGGTAACCTTGCCAGCGAAGGTGTCGCCGTGAAATCCGGCGCTCTTCGGGAGGGCATCGCGCGCAATCGTCTTCATATTCACGATAAACCGGTATCTGCTCATGTATTTTCACTTGTGCCGTAGCCAACCAGCGGTTAACCCATCACTCCACCAAACTTGCGCATAAAACCGCGCAAGTCCAGTGAATTCAAACGTTACGTTGCAAGATGAGCCATGGAAATTACATTAATCAGGCACGGCAAGCCCGCATTCGAGCTGAAAGGAAAAGTAAAGTCCCGGGATGTTTGCGAGATGATCAGACGGTATGATTCATCAGGCATAGCGGAGCCGCCGCCGGAACAAGCAAAGCAGCGGGCATCGGTATGCAAGGTGGCCGTCTGCAGCGATTTCATCCGCTCTTTGGAGTCGGCCAAGGCACTCGGATTTAGTGATATCTTACTGAGCGACCCGATGTTTCGGGAAATTGCCGTCCCTCATTTCAAGACGGGTTCATTTGCTATGTCAGCCAATGCCTGGGGTGCGCTGTTGAGATACATGTCGGTATTCGGTTTCTCGCAAAATGGGGAGTCGCTCTCGATGGCGAAAAAGAGGGCGCAGGTTGCGGCATCGGCTTTGATTGACATAGCCCATGTCCATGAAAGCGTTTTGCTGGTGGGGCATGGCTTTATAAACTATTTTCTAGCCAAGGAATTGCTGTCCAGAAACTGGGTCGGCCCCTCAAAGCCAGACGGCGGCTATTGGGAATGCGGGGTATATCAATATCATGCGGTATAACATGGCGCTGGACGCTGCAAAGCCTGAACCAGGGGCAGGGTGCGCCTGGCTGCTCAAAGCATCCGACTCGCCGTTTCGCAAGACCTTATTCTAAGGCCGCTCATTTAAAATCAGCACTTACGCAGTTTGCCTGTTCAACTGCTGAAACAAGCGGTTTTAAAACCTGTGGGGCGACTGCCAACAGTAGGCGCTTTAGGCGAAGTCGCCCCCACAGGCTTGCGTAAGTCCTAAAAATGTCACACAACAAAAAGGAAGTTTAATGGCCCAAGTAAAAATTTACGGCATTCGGGAAAAGCTGGCGCTAGTGTGCGAGCGTTTGTCGGAAACCACACCAATGTGTCATGGAAGCCTTGCAGTTTCCGGGCGACAAACGCGCGCATCGTTTTTTATGATGGAGAAGCTTGAGCAAGTTGCCCCCCGTACCGGCCGCCCACTGCAATGATCATAATGCCAGCACACCACTTCGTTCTCGTCAGTCCAGGCCTTTTCCTGGATGGTGTCGTCGAATATCAATACGCCGTCTTCCCGTTCTATCTGACGGACGGTTGATTTCACGTGTCGCCATAGATCCCGCGAGTTGTATTCACGCTTCGCTAAAAAACGCGTCACACGATCATGGCTCACATCACCATCCACCATGGCCGACAACCCTGTCGCTGTTGTCGCACCAAACGTACTGATCGAATAATCAATGTATAACTCTAATTCTGCTTTTTTCATCCGTATGGCATGGCGGGTTTTAAGGATGACTGCGTAACATCAGTTACTCTCTTACAGCAGCCTGGAAACCTTGCCGTCCCTTGAGCCGAATGCCGATCCTCTTGCTCCGTACCCCAATCCCAGTTCGACTGCCTATGAAAAATTACCATCAGCAATATGAATTATTGCTGAGGTGATTTTTTTTCATCGTTTTATTCTGTTGTGCAAAGGCGCTGAGCACTCTGGCGCGCCTTGACAAAGACTTTGCGGCGTCAACCGCCTGGTCCGTTTCTATCCGATGCAAGCGTGAAGCCCGTAGACCATACGCAGCAGCGCATTAATGCATGGCAGATAACGATCGGGAAAGTGTTGCGCGGCATCTGTAACTGTTCACTTGAAATGGGGATATCAAATGAAAAAACGTACTTTATTGGGACTGGCCACAGTCTCTTCGCTTTTATTCAGCAGTCAAGGCGCATTTGCACACAGCGCTGCCGAGGCCCAGTCGGGCGGGTTGCGCGACTTGATGGGCCGCAGCGCCGCGGTCGCATTCGGCAAAGTCGTCGATATTCAATACCGCAATTCCGAACCGACCCGGGAAGAACCCAATGGGGTGCCGCATACTTTCGTTACCTATGCCATCGACAAGGTGTTCCGCGGTTACTTGCCCGAAAAATTCACCCTGCGCATTCCGGGCGGCGCCGACGGCAAAGGCGGCGTGTACACCGAAACGACTGCGCCCACCTTTGCGCGCGGCGAAACCGATGTGCTCTTTATCGAAGGCGGCGAGCCGGGCGATTGCCAATTGGTCGATTGCGTCGGAGGGCGCTTTCGCGTCTCCGAAGACCACATCTATAACGGCTACGGCGTACCCTTGGTCGAAGCCGAAAAAATGCTAAGCTTCGGCGGCAAGCCTCATTTCGAGCTGAATACGATGGAGCTGCCGCGACCCGATTTCGATAAAGTCATCACCCAAGCCGAAACCATCGCCTGGTTGAAAGAGAACCAGATCGACGAAAGCCGGCTGGACGAACTGCGCAAAAAATACGAGGTGGAAGCGCCCGCTTTTTATCGCATCAATTTACAGGCGGAAGGCATCAGCGACAGAGACGATGATTCCGGCGAGGAAGAAGCCGGCGTCATCGACAAATACCGCGATCCGCTCAGCACCACCGAATTTTTCGCCCTGCTGGAGCATTTCAACGCCGAATTGGGCACGCCCGATCTGAAAGTCGTCGAAGCGGACCCCGGCCAGGCATTTTTCGTCAAGCCGCCCGTTGCCGAACCGATGCAGGAGGTTAGAACCGTTCTGCCCAAGGCCAGCGACGAAGAACTCAGAGAACGCGAGAGACTGGACGGATTATCCCAACGGGATGAGCCCGATAGCGCTGATTCCAGCTTTAATAAACTTACCGTTAACTAATCGAAAGGGATATAACTCATGAAACAGATCAGATTTTTTGTGATGCTGCTCCTGTTGATAGCGGCACAATCGGCATTTAGTGCTTCCTGGCTGGAATGCAACGGCGACAGCGGAAAGAAATTGCGCTGGGGCGGAAACTCGACGAGCGCGCGCATCAATACCACCAGTTTTTCCGGCAGCGCTTTGACCGCTGCGCAGCGCGGCTTGAGCGCCACCAATAAGAACCCCTCGCCGTTTGTGATCAATGCCACGACTGAAACCGGCGGCGTCTCCCGCGGCAACGGCCAGAACGAAATCTATGCCAAGAACATCTCGCCTCCCGGCGTGGCCCAGATGAACTACCATTGCTACTGGTTCTTCGGCTGGCATTACGGCCTGGACGAAGTGGACATCGTGCTCGATTCCGAGCGCAACTGGACCAGTTCCACCGCCAAATCCGCCAACTTCACCTACACAGGTTCCGCGCGCCCGATCGACTCGGTGATTACGCATGAAGCGGGACACCTGCTGGGACTGATGCACGTGAACTGGGAATACAACGTGATGGGCGACTCCTGGCGGCATCACCATGCCAACGGCACGCAGGCGGACATTTATTTCGGCGAAGATGCTTCCCATGGTTCGCGCGTGCTGTACGGCTCTCAAAACAGCGCTTTCAACGACGTGTCAGTCACGCACTGGCGCCGTACCGGCGCGGATGGTGAATATTCCAGCCATGGCCGCGTACGTGTCCGCGACAACGCGAATACCGCGACCTTGACCGGCATCACGATCAACGGCGAACCCGGCTTCCGCGTCACTCGCGGCACCTTGGTCAGACCGGAATTTACGCTCGAAAACAACGGCAAATCGACCAAGAGCGACATCGGCTTCGGCATCTACGTCTCGACCAACGACTTCATCAGCACGGGTGATCGGCGCATCGCCGGCGGCACCTTCGGCTCTTTGAGCCCGGACGATGTGCACACGACCACCATCCCTGT
Source organism: Methylobacter sp. Wu1 (assembly GCF_036553575.1). Lineage (NCBI taxonomy): Bacteria > Pseudomonadati > Pseudomonadota > Gammaproteobacteria > Methylococcales > Methylococcaceae > Methylobacter > Methylobacter sp. Wu1. The sequence goes on from NZ_JAZHOC010000006.1 coordinate 6,207, forward strand.
CTTCATTCCGAGCGATTTGACGGTCGGCAAGGATTATTGGCTTGGCATCATCATCGATGAAGACAATGCGATTGGCGAAGTGAACGAATCGAATAACCAGGCCTATATTCCGATCCGAATCCAATGATCAGTGCCTGAAAGCGTCCCCGGAGCAGAAGGTTCTGTTTCGGGGCGTTGTTGGATAAACCAATAGTTCGGACACTTTTATGCGGCAATCGTCCCGTAGTCACTGAATTCGTCAAATAGTTGGGCTATTTTTTCGCAATCTCTGCTCAGGCCTAACTTGTCGAAAAGTCGTAACAGC
>NZ_JAZHOC010000014.1:0-23049 GCF_036553575.1 Methylobacter sp. Wu1
TCCAGCGGCACATAGGCGCCGCCGGCTTTCAGGATGCCCAGCAGGCCCACCACCATTTCCAGGCTGCGTTCTGTACAGACCGCGACCAGGACATCGGGGCCTACGCCTAAACGGCGCAGGTAATGCGCTAGCTGATTGGCTTTAGTGTTGAGTTCGGCATAGCTCAGCGCCTGATCCTCGAACACCAGCGCCAGCGCATCAGGCTGCTGTGCCGCTTGCGCCTCAAACAGTTCATGCAGGCAGCGGTCCCGCGGATAATCGGCCTGGGTGGCGTTCCAGTCGTACAGTACGCGTTGCCGCTCATCAGCTTCCAGCAGACTTATTCGGCTTATAGGCACATCGAGCGTAGAGGATGCAAGTCTGGCAAGCAAGCCCAGCAGGCGGCGCATATGAGCAGATAAACTTTTTTCGCTGTAATGCGATGGATTAGCATCAAATTCAAAACGCATGTCGGAACCGCTCTGGTTGTCATAAACACTCAGAGAAAGTTCGAATTCCGGCCCTGTAGAAAGATTATGATTCTGTGCCGGATAGCCAGCAAAATTCGATACATAATTGAAAGGCATGACATTGACAGTCATACCATAGAAGGAGCTTCCGTTCGGAGGCAACCCAAGATCCTGACGAAGATCTTCGCTACGATAGCTTTGATGGCGCAAAGCATCTCGCACAGCCCTAGAAGTTTGAGCGAGAAACTCGCCAAAATTTTGCCCGGAATCAACTTTCAATCTCAGCGGCAGGATATTCGACATCATGCCGGGAATATTGCGCATTTCAGCGCCAATCCGGGCAGATACCGGCATGCCGACAACAATATCCTCCTCACCTGTAAATCGATGCAGATAAAGCGCTGCAGCAGCGATAATGACTTGAGTCAAACTTACGCCATGAGAGACGCCCAAATTGCGTAATGCCTCTGCCGACGCATAATCCAAGTATTCTGTCTTACGGATAAGCTGATGGGATGGAAGCGGGTCCGGTTGCTTGCCCGAGAGAGTTACCGGCTCGGGCCTGTCTTTCAGTTGGGCTAGCCAATACTCTCGATCTCGCTCGTGTCTTATTGAATTACGATATTTTTCTTCATTTTCCAATATACGAAGCCATGAACCGAAAGCATTGCCGTCTAGTGGTTTAACTCCGCTCATGGAGGAATATGTAGCTGCAACTTTACGGGCTATAAGTGGCCCCGTAAATCCATCCGAAATAAGGTGATGCGTGCGTTGATAATAAATAAAGAAATCGGAATGTATTTTCAAAAGTGCAAACGTAGTTATTGGACTAGGGATGATATCGCTAGCTTGCGCCATGTCATCACACATCCAACTTTTAGCAGCGGCGTAAGGATCTGCTTCAGCACTAAAATCTAAAGAATGAATAATCCAGTTTTTATCGCTAGAAAAGTATTGCTTTGGTCCTTCCTCAGTAGAAATAAAATGAAGATGGAAGCTATCACTTTGATCCATAACAGCATTCACTGCTGACCTGAACAGATCTGGATCAATGGCGCCTGAAATTTCGATATATTCACCAATGTTATAGGCAGGGTTTTCAGGTTCCAACATTTGAGCAAACCATATAGAGGTCTGCGCGCTAGTCAATGGATAGTATAAGGACATAATTTGTGCCAATCCTTGTAGATTGAGTTGAAATAACGCCCCAAGAAGTCAGCCATAACTTGATTAGCCAATCCCGGACAACCGTTTTTTATTTTTCTTGCATCACTTAAATTTTCTTAATGTTTAATATTTAATGAATTATTGAACTTTAATGCTAACGCTCGGTATAAAACGATAAACTTTGGCTATTAATTATTAAGAGGACAAACTTTATCTAACACTCATGGTAAGGTGACCAGTAGGTAATGCTATCGCACTGCTCATCCAATTTGGATCGCGTGCAATTAAGTAACCTTTAAGCGATTTTTGACAAATTATATAGATCTGTGGAACTGTAGGTAATCAGTATGAGCACTTATAGTATTTGCACTTATAGTAAAAGCACTTATGGAAATTCAACCAGTCCTTTGGACAATTCATAATTCTGCCGCCAAGTTTGGCCGACTGGGCGAGACTGCCTAATTTAACCTCAATTCAGTTTAAGCCTCATGAAGAAAGGGTAATCGTTCGACCCAATATGCGTATAGGTGCGAATTTACCTGTGCCCTTTAGGGTATTCGCGCCCAATAAAAACCTGCTGCTTTTTGGAAAGCCCGGCATGTGTCCCGGGTCGAATTCAGTCGACCCGGGACACATGCCATATCAGTGATAACAACCTGCTCCCTTTTTCATCCCGAATTCAGGTTAATTTAGGAATTGAAAGCTCGGGTGATCAGTTTTAAAGGACGACTGAAATCGCCCCTATATCCTTGCATTCTCTATTTACCCATCCCCTGGCTATCCCCGCCATTCACTATCTGAATCAGCTCGGCCGCAATGCTGACGGCGATTTCCTCCGGCGTATGGCTGTTGATCGGCAATCCGATCGGCCCGCGGATGCGTTGCAAAGTTTCGGCAGGCAGTTTGGCGCCGAGGTTAGACTTAATTTGCGCTATCTTGTTCCGACTGCCCAGCAGGCCCAGATAACGCACTTTTTTGCCGGCCAGCCTTTCGGCCACTTTTTCATCGGTTTTGTGGCTGTGCGTCATGATGAATACAAACACCTGATTGCCTTCGGGTATGGCATCGCTTATGAAGCGATACGGCATGATCTTTTTATGATGCGCGTCGGCATTGTGCTTGAGCGTATCCAGGTTATCGCGCTCATCGATGACGGTAATCTCGAAATCGAGCGTGACGAGGATTTTTGACAGCGCCAGGCTGACGTGTCCGCCTCCGATCAGATAGGCCTGCTTGCAGAGGCCGACGTTTTCCTCGTAGCGCCAGTCATTTGCGGTTTGCAGGAAGCTTTGTCCGGACAGGGTGCGCGCCGGGTCGAATGCCATGCCGTCCGGCGACAGCGTCAGTACGCCTTGTATGTTGCCGGCCAGATGACAAATCGCGCTGTCGCTGGCTTGGCAGCCGTACAACAGGACTGTCTGTTCGCCGCCGCAGAGCATGCCGGTCGCCTGCCCTTCCGTGCCAAGAAGATTGTGGCGCTGCCGGCTCAAATAGGGCTGAAACGAGCCTTGGGCCAGCAGCGACCGGGCCTTTTCGACCAGGCCATGCTCCACTGCGCCGCCGCCGACCGTGCCGAAGCATTCGCCGTTCGCCAGCACCGCCATTTTCGCGCCGGCCTTGCCGGGCGAACTGCCCTCGCTGCCGGCCACGATCATCAGCACGGCGGAACCGTGCCGTTCCAGCCCGTCTGCGAGCCGTTGCCAGAATATTGCCTGATTAGCCAAAGAACTTCACACTCAATGCGTAATAAACCGCCATCGAGGCGGAAAAAGCCGCGCTGGCCGGAAAACGCCAGCGCAACGGGATGAAATGTTGAATCATGTAATTGGCCGCGAAGCCAATCGGCGCGATCCGCACGAAAGAAGCCAGCCCGACGCTCAGCAGATGCCATTGCACTTCGGCAAACCGGCCTGAAAAACAGTGAATCAGCGCCATATGTCTCGTGATCCAGAGCGGGTTAAAAAAAGCCTGGGCCATCAATGCTTTTCCGATGCGGCTGAGGGCGTCCTGATGGCCGAAACGCCGCTCCAGCCAGGCAAAATACGCCGGAATTTCGATCGCATACAAAGTGCCGCCCAGCAATATCATGCCGATCAGGCGAGACAACTGAAAATCGCCTGTCAGCAGCGCCGCAATGCTGTCGCCCATTGCATAAACCAGCGCGCCGGACAGGCTGTTGCGCAACGTCAGCAATCGCATTCATACAACGCCAGCAGTACTTTCTCCGGCGTCATGGGCGCGATGGCTTCGGCCTGCCAGCCGGGATTGAAAGCCTGTATCGCCTTGGCCAGGGCAAAGTAACCGCCGATGCCGTACATGAGCGGCGGCTCGCCGACGGCTTTCGAATGCATGATGCCGGTCGGATTGTCGCCGTCCAGAAATTCGACGGCTATTTCCGGCGCGGAATAAATGTCGGGGATCTTGTAAGTAGTCAGGCTATCGGTCAGCAGCCGGCCCTGACCGTCGTAGAGGATTTCCTCCAGGGTCATCCAGCCCAGCCCCTGCACGACGGCGCCTTCCACCTGCCCCCGGTCGATAGCGGGCTCAAGGCTTCTGCCGCTGTCATGAACGATGCTGACGCTGGTGAAGCGATAAGTGCCGCGCAGGCAATCGAGCTTTACTTCCACGGCGGCGCAGCCGTAGACATGATAGGCAAACGGCCTGCCTTGTTCCTCGTTCCTGTCGAAAAAGACGTGGGGCGTCGCGTAATGGGCATGCGCCGACAGCACCGAGCGGGACAGATAGGCCTCGCTGACGAGTTTATTCCAGCTTATCCCCGCCGGTTGGCCGTTTAAACAGACCTGTTCCTGCCGGATGCAGACCTTCTCAGGCTCGATGTTGCCGCCCAGCAATCCGGCTGCAACCGTTTTAAGCTGTTGAAGAATCTGCCGGCAGGCCAGCAGCGTCGCCTGGCCGTTCAGATCGGCGCCGCAACTGGCCGCCGTGGGCGACATGTTGGCGATGCGAGCGGTATTGGTGCTTTCGACTCTGATGCGGGCTTCGTCGATAGCAAACGCCAGCGCGGCTATTCTGCTGATTTTCTGCTTCACGCCCTGCCCCATTTCAACGGCGCCGCAGCTGACGCTGACCGAACCGTCCGTATAGACGTGCACGAGAGCATCCGCCTGGTTCAGAAAAGTGGCAGTAAAGGAAATGCCGAAGCAGATCGGCATCAGGGCCAGCGCTTTTTTCTCGAGGCTGTGGCAGGCGTTGAAGTCTTCAATGGTCCGCTGCCGCTGCTCCAGGCCGAAGCGGTCATACAGTTGCCGCCAGCACAACTGCGCCTGGCAGTTTTCGGCCTGCATACCATACGGGAACTGCTGACCTTCCTGAAGCAGATTCTGCTGCTGAATGCGGGCCGGATCGACGTTCAGCGCCGCAGCAGCCTTGAAAATCGCCGATTCCAGAACAAATAGGGCCTGCGGTCCGCCGAAGCCTCTGAAAGCCGTATTGGGCGGCAGGTTGGTTCGGCAACTGACGGCCGTGGCGCGCACGTTGGGGATGAAATAACTGTTGCCGGCATGGAACAGCGTCCGCTCCAGTATGGCGAGCGACAGATCGGCGACCGCGCCGGCATTCTGGTAGAAACAGACGTCGTAAGCCAGGATTTTGCCGGTCTTGTCCAGGCCGATCTTGAAATCCGCATCATAGGGATGGCGCTTGCCGGTCCAGCGCATGTCATCGCCTCTGTTCAGCCTGATTTTGACCGGCTTGTTCACGCGGCTGGAAGCCAGCGCCGCCATGGCCGCCCAGCCGGTTGCCTGCTCTTCCTTGCCGCCGAAACCGCCGCCCAGGCGCACGACATCGACTTCTACCTGGTGCATGGCGCAATCCAGCACCCGGGCGATGACGCGCTGCACCATGCTCGGCGATTGCGTGGCCGACACGACCTTGAGGCAACCGTTCTCCAGCGGATAGGCGACAGCAACCTGCGTTTCCAGATACACATGCTCCTGAGCGCCTGAGGCGGCCGAGCCTTCAACGATCACATCGCAGGACTGCCATGCCTGATCGACATCGCCGAGCGAGAAAATGCGCGGCGGCGCGATGTGCAACCCCTGCGCGTGCGCCATACGGGCATCGAACACGGCCGGCAATTCACTATAGCTGACGCGCACCAATCCGGCCGCCTGCCTGGCGATGGCTGCGGATTCGGCCACGACCACGGCAATCGGCTGCCCCCGATAAACGACCTCCTTTTCAGCCAGCAGCACTTCGTCAGGCGCCGCATTGCCGATGTTGTTGCTGCCCGGAATATCCTTTGCCAGCAGAATCGTGACAACGCCAGGACACCCTAAGGCCTCTTGCAAATCGATCCGCTCGATGAGGCCGTGGGCGATGCCGGATACGACCGGATAGGCGTGCAGCAGGCCGGCCGGTTCGGCCATGTCGTCGGTAAAAATGGCTGCACCCTGTGCGTGCAAATCGATGTCGCTAGCGTGCATGCAACTGCTTCCAGTAAATGGTGTCGGGAAAAAGTTTCAGAAAATGCGCGAATATCAGCTGCCTCAACAGCAGGCGCTTGTAGTCGGCAGAGCCGCGGCTGTCGGAGATCGGGGCTATCTCACCCTGGGCGATGTTCACGGCTTCCAGAACGGTTGCGGCCGTGATTGCTTTGCCCTGCAGATAGGCGCTGGTTGCTGCCAGATAAAACGGAACCGGCGCAACGCCGCCGGCGGCCAGATGGGCTTTGATGATGCGCCCGCCGGCATGTTCGATGCTCATGGCCGAGTTGACGCTGGCGATATCCAGATGCGTGCGCTTGCTGACTTTTTCGTAGCTGAAACTCTGCGCGGCGGCTTTTTCGAACAGGATTTCCAGAACCTGTTCGCCGGCCTGAAGATCGGTTTTTTTGTAGCCCTGAAAGAAGCCCTTCAAGGCCACAGTCCGGCGGCCGATTGCCGATGCAATGACCAGCCACGCATCCAGGGCCAGAAAAAACACCGCCAGATCGCCGATCGGCGATGCATTGACCAGGTTGCCGCCGACTGTTGCGCGCGCCCTGACCGGCGCCGAACAGATCAGTTCAAAGTCCTGCGCCACGGATGGAAACCACTGCTGAAACAGTGGCGATGTCCGCAGCTGCTCGATCGTCGTCGCGGCCTCGATGACGCATTTGCCGCCCTCATGGCGAATGCCATCCTCCGAAGCCGGCAGGAAATTCAGCGGCTGCGCCTGCAGCCAGGCCGGTTTCTGCACGAACAGGTCCGTGCCGCCGGCCACGAACACGGCATCGGGCAATGCTTTTTCCTGATGCGGCACCGCCGCCAGCATCTCGCTCACCGTTAAGAAATACGCCGGGAGGATCTGCCAGTGTACGAGATCCTCGATCCGGCGCCCCATCGGCGAACCGGACAGGTCAAATTGCCGGCATAGCTGTTTAATGGCACGCTTGATGCCGGCATAGCCCGTGCAGCGGCACAGGTTGCCCGCTGCCGCATCGACGGCGGCATGTTCATCGGAGATCAGGCTGTTCAGGAAAAATCCCGTCAATGCCATGACCAGTCCGGGGGTGCAGTAACCGCACTGGATCGCGCCATTGTCGACCAGCGCCTGCTGGATCGGATTCAGGCGCTCGCCGTTCAGGCCTTCGATCGTCACGACATGCCCATCGGCCGCGGCGCCCAGCGGCAATAGGCAGGCATTGACGGCCTGATAGCGCAGCCCGCCGACCAGACGTTTGCCCAGCAGGACTTGGCAGGCGCCGCAATCGCCTTCGCGGCAGACGTCCTTCGTGCCTGTCAGACCGCGATGGCGGCGTATCGCATCCAGCATTACCATACCGGCCGGCAATTGTTCTTCGACCAGATGCTGATTAAGCAGAAACCGGCTCATGGTCTTATACCGTTAATGACGTAAAGGTAAACGTCCGGCCGTCAAACAGGCCCTGATCGCTCAACTTTAGTTCGGGAATCACCAGCAGCGCCATGAAAGACAGCGTCATGAACGGCGCGCGCAGCGGCGAGCCCATCTGTCTGGCGATCGCGTTCAGTTCCGCATAGCGCGCCGCGACCGCATCGCCATCGTCATGGCTCATCAGGCCGGCGATCGGCAACGGCAGCAGCTCGACGCCGGCCTGATTGGCCGCCGCAATGCCGCCCTGCGCGGCAATGACCGCATTGACGGCCCGGCAGACGGATTCGGCATCGGCGCCGACTGCGATAACATTGTGGGAATCATGAGCAACGCTCGAAGCCAGGGCGCCCTGCTTAAGTCCGAAGCCTTCGATAAACGCCAGCGCCGGCGGGGCATCCTGGTAGCGGTTCACGACGGCCAGCAACAGCAGGTCGCGTTCCGGATCGGGCACTATTTTGTCATTTTCGATTTTGGGCGCATGCAGCGTTTCCTGCGTGAACAGATCGCCATCGGCCGCTTTGATGACGCGGATTTGCCTGCCCTTCGCCTCCACGTCCAGATGGGCGTCCGTTATGGGACTGGCATTAAAGCGATTGATGGGCTCAGGCTTGATGCGGGGCAGCAGGCTTATGCCCTGCTGCGCGACTTTCTGCCCGACTATCCAGGTGCTGACCGGTTTGAATGTGCTGATATTGTCGACTTCCACGGCGTCCATGCGGTCGCCGATCCGCAATTGGCCGACAGCCAGGCCATAGTGTCTTATCGGATTCAGGCAGGCGCAGCGCAGCACGTCAAAAACGGAATGGCCGTAAGCGACGGCCCTGGCTGCCAGCAGATTGATATGGCCCGCGGCCAGATCATCGGGATGTTTGTCATCGCTGCAGAACATCACGCGCTCCGGATATTCGCTGATCAGCGTATGCAGGGCATCGAAATCCCGCGCCGCCGAGCCTTCCCTGATCAGGATATGCATACCGGCCGCCAGTTTGGCGCGCGCTTCGTCGAGCGTGCTACACTCATGATCCGTGGAAATGCCCGCTTCGGCGTAGCGCCGCATGGCCTCACCTTTCAAGCCGGGCGCATGGCCGTCGATCGGGCAGCCGTAGCGTTTGGCCAGCTCCAGCTTCGCCATGATCTGCGGATCGTTGTTGAGCACGGCCGGATAGTTCATCATTTCCGACAGATAGCCGGTCAGCCTGTTCTGGAACAGATATTCCAGCTGTTCGCTTTCCAGGCGCGCGCCGGCCGTTTCAAACGGCGTGGCCGGCACGCAGGACGGCGCGCCGAACAGGATCGGCAGCGGCGTCAATGCCGCGTTATCGCACATGAAGCGAATCCCCTCCAGCCCGAGCACATTGGCGATCTCGTGCGGGTCCGAAACCGTCGCTACGGTGCCGTGCCGGCAGGCGATGCGCGCAAACTCGGCCGGTGTCAGCATCGAGCTTTCGATATGCACATGCGCATCGATGAAACCGGGCAACAGGTAAGTCTTGTTCGGGTCTTCATAACCCAATCTGGTTATAGCGGCGATAATGCCCCGCTCCCAGCGTACTTCAGCCAGAAAAATCCGCCGCTCCAGCGGTTGAACAATATTCGCTATCACACTGCCTTGATGCATATCCCCTCTTATGTACTGATGTTACGCACGGGCGCTTTCATCCCGTTTGCCGTGCCGAGGCACCGCCGCTTTTGACAGCGGTAGGCCGGGTTGATAAACCCAGCATTTCGGCCGCCCATGCCGGGTTTCCGCTAAAGCTCCAACCCAGCCTACACAGGCTGTTAAAAGCAAGTAACTCGCCTTCGGGTGCGATAAACCCGATTAAATAAAACCGTCGCGCTAGCGGCACTTTAATCAAATCCCAACTAACTGCGTAATATCAGTTATTCACTGACGTTACGATGCCAATTCATTGAGCATAATACATCAGATTCTCTGCTGCGGCGAAAGCCGACTGGTTTTCCCGCCATTGCACGTCGCTGCAGAGAGGCTGAACAGATTCTTAAGTATTTGTACCCATTGTCAGGTTCAATAAGAACGAGGAATACTTATGCCCCTAAAGCACGCCTAGCGCGCTGATAATTTGAATAATACCGGAATTATCTATGCCTCAACCTCTATGCAGAAGGCGAAGAATTCGCCTGTTGCCTTCGAGATAAAAAAGACATTTCGCAAATGCCAACCAAGCGACCTGGAGGCCGAATAAATCTCAGGAAACTAAATTTAGACATAAGAAACTGGTAACGTCCAGCTTGCCTGCCTTCCCGCGCGGTATAGGCTGACCGTGATTAAGTCAGGCAATTCATATGACGACATAAGGGCATGCATCACTGATGCACTGATCTATTCTGCCCAAGCCGCAGAGGGTCTTGACCTTGGCGCATGGAAGCGACTATTCGATTTGCCAGCCGAGCCTGCAATTACTTGAGATTTCTAAGGAGTCTGTATGTCTAGTAAGTCTATTCTTATCTCACTCTTGGCAATAAGCAGCTTTTCTGCACCCGTCCCCGGCACAGCCGCCGAGCAGTTGCCTGATTTATGGAATATCATCCCGGCAGAGGATATGAAGATTGTGCCGACGGATGCCGGGCTGGAGTTCCGTTACACGCACAACATTGCCAATGCCGGTCCAGGGCCGTTCGAGATCCAGCCCAATTACAATGAGGCATCCGGTAATTACCAAGGCCTCCAGCATATTTACTCACTCGACGCCGACCAATGGTCGATCAGCCGAAAGATTCGTATAGCCGGCGCGTTCGAGTTTCACGCCGAGCATGGGCACTTCCACTACCCCTTGGCAGCCTTCGGGCTTTACTCGGTTGCTCCGGATGGCGGCCTCGGAGCACCCGTTGCGCTGAGTCCCAAAATCGGCTTTTGCATCGTCAACTCGTTCGCCTATGATAAAACACTGCCGAATTTTGGTGCCTTCACCAACCAAGGACCGTGTACTGACCCAAGGTCTCTGCGGGGTATAGCTGTCGGTTATGTAGATAATTACGATTACAATGATGAAGGCCAATCTATTCCCCTCCCCATTAATCCCGCTACCAAAAAGCCAGGCCTGCCCGATGGCACTTATTGGTTCCGGGCGATCGCTGACCCGGACAATTTCATCGTCGAGAACAACGAAAAAAACAACATTACCGGCATCAAAATCGTCATCAAAGACAATGCGGTCATACAAACATTTGATCCTGTCTTCCCGGATTCAACACCGCCCGACATCGTCATGACATCACCTCAGGACGGCGATCACCTGTTCGGCACTATTTCCCTCAGAGCAAATGCGCGTGCAACCGGCAATGCTGGCGTACAGTATCTTCTCGACGGCGCGCCATTGGGTAAAAGCACCCAGGCGCCGAATTACCCCTTTGCCTGGGACACGACGACCGTAACGAACGGCACCCATTGGCTGGCCGCCCAGATCACTGATGCGGCCGGACGCACCGGCACCTCGCCCGTCGTGGTAGTGCTGCCTGCGGCCCAGGGCGAGAAAGATGCCACGGTCCCGACCATCACATTAACTCAACCTAAGGCTAACTCGACAGTGTCCGGGATTGTTGAGGTTGGCGCGGCCGCGACCGATGACAGGCATGTTGCGCGCGTCCAGTTCTTTATCGACGGCAAACCGCTAGGTTCTGCGGTGACCCATCCGCCCTTCATGACCCGGTGGAACACCAAAACAGCGGCTGACGGCTCACACGTGCTGACTGCCTCGGCCACCGATGCGGCCGGACAAACCGGCAATACCGACAATGCAGGCAAACCAGCAAAACAAACCGTCACCGTGGACAACTCTGCGCCGCTGCCTGACGTTATCGGTAAAGAAGCCGTTGTGGTCCAGGAAGGGCCCGGAGCACTAACCACGCCCCCGTTCTCCACTACGACAGCGGGCGATTTGCTCGTCGCTTTTGTAGCCTATGATGGCCCGGCCAATCAGGCTCAGACAGCCGCAGTAAGCGGCGCCGGCCTGAGCTGGCAGCTTGTCAAACGCAGCAATACTCAAGGCGGTACGGCAGAAATCTGGTCAGCGCGAGCGCCTGGCATACTGACCAACGCCACAGTCACATCAACCCCCGAGAAAGGTTCTTTTGATGGTTCACTCATTGTCGTTGCATTCACCCACGCCGCCGGCATAGGCATCCAAGGCGTTACAGGCGGTGCATCCGGTGCGCCCGATATCTCCCTGCCCGGCATAGCGGCGGGTAACTGGGTATGGGCAGTCGGCAACGATTGGAGCGGTGCAGCGGCCCGGAAGCCCGTACCTGGGCAAGTGCTCGTCTACCAGGGGATCGATACAGGAGCCGGCAATACTTTTTGGGTGCAATCGACCAGTGCGCCGTCCGATGCTCTCGGTTTGGTCAATATCCATGACAGCGAGCCGACCGGCAATCATTGGAACTATGCCGCTGTAGAGATCATCGCAACACGCGGCGACTCCGGGACAGGCGCGGGTCTTAACGCCTCTTTTGACGGCACCATGCTGACGCTCCCGGTCGTCAAGGTCGGCAATCAAAACTACCGGGTAACGCTGAGAATCACCCCGCTCGAAGGCAGCCCGACCGGCTACGGCTTCGTACTGGATAGCGCCGTACCGACTACGGCTTCTTCGGATACTGCCGCGACGTATGACCCTAAAACCGGACAACTGCTTTTACATTCGGTAACGTTGATGTCCGAGGGCGTCAGTCAAGGCAGCGGGGATGCCCGACTGAAATGGGTAGCTGGCTCGGCCCCCATGCTATTTGCCCTGGAAAGTCCCGATCTTCCGAATATTTCTCCCCCGGCTGTTTACTCTTCTGATAGCGGTGTCATGACGCTGCCGGTTGTCAACGTCGGCAGTCAAAAGTACCGTGCAACGCTGAGGCTCATTCCGCTCGAAGGCAGTCCGACCGGCTACGGATTCAAGCTGGATAGCGCTGAACTGACCACTGTGTCTTCGAATACTGCCGCAACTTTTAACTCTGCAACCGGACAAATCGATCTGCCCGAGATAAGGCTGATACAAAATGGCGCCAGAATGGGCCAGACGACTGTATCTTTCAAAATGGAGTTAATAACGGGTTCTAATCCGCTGGTGTTTAAATTGACCAGTTTGCCCCCCATCAATGAAAAACCGTGGCAGTAAATTAAGGACGGACTTCTCATCATGGGCATGAAATTGGTTTATTTTGCGCATTCATCCATTCGCTTAGGATTCGGCTAAAAGTCTTCGCGGGAGCGATGTAGGCACCGCTCGCGCTGCTAGCCGCCATTTGCTGCGCTCAGCGTGACCGCTATTTTTCAATACATGCGCCGCCTGAACAGCCAGGAGGCGCAGATCAGGGTGACGATGCCGATCACGGCCAAAGGCCAGTATTGCGAAAGCAATACTGACGTCGGCAGGCCTTCAAGAAAAACGCCGCGGACGATAACCAGGAAATAGCGCAAGGGATTGAGCAATGTAAGCTCCTGTACGAGCGGCGGCATATTGGCGATCGGCGTGGCAAAGCCGGACAGGATGACGGACGGCACTAAAAACAGGAATGCCCCCAAAAGACTCTGCTGCTGAGTGACGGATAGCGATGAGATCATCAGGCCGATGCCGATATTGGAAAGCACAAACAGCACCACGCCCAGATACAGCGCCGCCAGACTGCCGATCATCGGAACCTTGAACCAGAACACGGCCATGAAAATGATGAATGAGGCTTCAAGAATGCCGATAATCATCGCCGGCAACGCTTTGCCCACCAGTATCTGAAAAGGCGTCAGCGGCGTCACCAGCAACTGGTCAAAGGTACCCTGCTCGCGTTCGCGGGCAATGGAAAGCGCTGTGACGATGACGGTCACGACCTGCGTCAGCAGGCCCACAATACCGGAAACGATAAACCACTGGCTTTCCAGGTTCGGGTTGAACCAGGCCCTGATCTGCAATTGCGCGGGCGGCAGCGGCAGGCGATGCCGCTCGGCCCAGCTCAGGTTAAACGCCGCCACTATGCTTTGCATGTAATTCAGGGCGATCAGCGCCGTGTTGGAATCGCGGCCGTCGATCAGAATCTGCACTTCGGCAGGCTTCCGGCCCAAATACAGATCGCGGCTGAAATGCGGGCCGAGATGCAGTACGGCCAACACCTTCTTCTCGTCAATGGCCGGCGCGATCTGTTCCTGACGGGTGATTCTCAAAACTTCCGTAAACGCCGGCGCAGCGGTGAAGCGCTCGATAAAATCGCGCGAGGCAATGCCCGGGTCCTCGTTATAGACCGCAATGGGAATATGGCTGAGATCGAAAGTGGCGGCATAGCTGAATATGAAAAGCTGGATCATCGGCGGACCAATCAAAATGAAACGGCTTTTCCTGTCCCGGAGCACAGCCAGAAATTCCTTGATCAATAGCGCATGAATCATGGCCCACATAATTACTCCAGCCGTTTCGGGGCTTTCTTCGCAGCCAGCGCGAACAACACGGCCGCCATCAAGGCCAGCGCCAGCGCATTGGGCAGAATGACGGGCCAGACGTCGCCGGCCAGGAATACAGTTTGCAAAATCGCCACGAAATAACGCGCGCCCACCAGATACGTGAACGCCTGTATGGCCGCCGGCATGCTGTTAATATTGAAAATGAATCCGGATAAAAGAAAGGCCGGCAGATAAGTGACGATGATGGCCGCCTGGCCGGCAACGAACTGGTTTTTGGCGATAATCGAGATTAAGAGCCCCATGCCCAATGCGACCAGCAGGAACAGTGTGCCGGTCAGCAATAATACCCAAAACGAACCGCGCAGCGGCACGTCGAACAGAAACACCGCCATGGCAATGGACAACAGCATCCCGCCCATGCCGAGCAGATAGTACGGAATCAGCTTGCCCAGCAGGACTTCGCCCATCGTGACCGGCGTCGCGATCATGGCCTCCAGCGTGCCGCGCTCCCATTCGCGGGCCATGACCATGGCCGTCAACAGCGCGCCGGTCAGCGTCATGATCATGGCAATCAGGCCCGGCACCAGAAAGTCCTTGCTCAGCACCGCGCTGTTGTACCAGATCCGCTGCTCGGCGATGACCGGCCTCGACAGAGTTGTGCCGCGCGACCTGGACAAATGGCTCAGCCATTCATTCCATGTGCCCTGCACATAGCCCGAAACCAGGCGCGCGGTATTGGCGTCCACGCCATCGACGACGACCTGGATGGCCGGCGAGTTCTGCTTGAACAGCTGGCTGCTGAAATTTCCGCGCAGCCGGATAATGCCCATGATTTTTCTATTCAGGAGCGCGTGTTCGGCGGCCGCCATATCGGCAAAATGAAATGACTGAAAATACTCGGACTGCTGAAAGGCCGCCGTGAAACTCGCGGTTTCAGGCGTGGTATTCTCCACGACCCAACCTATCGGCACCCGTTTGGCGTCCAGCGAAACGCCGTAACCGAACATGAACAACAAAAGCACCGGCAACATGAAAGCAATGGCCAGGCTGCTCGGATCGCGCCAGATCTGCAGGAACTCCTTGGCGATCAGCCCCCTCAGCCGCATGCGTTTTTTGGCTCTTGAATCGCTCATAGTTGTCTTGCCTGTATCAATTGGATAAACGCATCCTCCATGGTCGGATCGGGCAGGCCTGGTGCGCGCGCCTGCCGCTTGATCTCAGCCGGCGTGCCAGCCGTTAAGATATCGCCTTCGGCCATGATCACCAGGCGGTCGCAGTATTCGGCTTCCTCCATGAAATGCGTGGTCACCAGCACCGTAACGCCGGCTGCGGCCAGGCGGTTGGTGCGGTTCCAGAACTCCCGCCTGGCCAGCGGATCGACGCCGGACGTGGGCTCGTCCAGAAACAGGATTTCCGGCTCGTGCATCAAGGCGCAGGCCATGGCCAGACGCTGCTTGTAGCCCAGCGACAAATCGCCGCTGTTGGCGTCTTTGCTCGCCTCCAGTTCAAATTGCTGCAAGGCCCACTGGATGCGATCGTTACGGCGCGCATTGCTCAGGCCGTAAACACTGCTGAAAAACGCCAGATTCTGGCTCACGCTCAGATTCGAATACAACGAGAACTTCTGCGACATGTAGCCGATCCGCGCGCGGGCCTTGGCTGCGGCCTTGCGCAGGTCGACGCCGGCGACCCGCAGTTGGCCGCTGCTGGCCGGCAGCAATCCGCACAGCATGCGGAAAGTCGTGGTTTTGCCGGCGCCGTTTGCGCCCAGCAGTCCGAAGACCTCCCCGCGCCTGACCGTGAAGCTCAATTTTTTTACCGCCTGAAAGTCGCCGAACCAGCGGTCGACGCCGTCGACGCGAATGATCTCTTCATCGGCGGCAGGCGCGGACGGTTCCGTTATCCTGTCCGCCTGCCGGATCGGCGCGCGGCGTTTATTCAACAGCTCGATAAAGGCGTCTTCCAGCCGCGGCGCGATAGTCTCGATTCGTGGTTTGCCGTTGTCTGTTTTTGGCAGCGCCGCATTGACCGCGTCTTCGCTGTCGCAAACGACGCGCACCGCCTCGCCCTGGATGACGGCATCGGTAATGCCGGGCTGGCCGCTCAGGCGGTTTTGCAGATCGCGGTTGGAAAGCCCAGGATGCGTGATGCGATAACAGCGTCCCTGGACTTTTCGCCTGAAAGCCTCCGGACTGCCATGGTCCAGCAGCTCGCCCTCATCCAGCAGCATGACTTCCATGCAGCGCTCGGCCTCGTCGAGATAAGCCGTGCTTAACAGTACAGTCGTGCCGCTCGTCTTCACCTGCTGATCGATAATGCTCCACAGCTCCCGTCTCGATACCGGGTCAACCCCGACGCTGGGCTCATCCAGCAACAGCAGTTGCGGCTGGCTGAGCAGCGTGCAGGCCAGCCCGAGTTTCTGCTTCATGCCTCCGGACAGGCGGCCGGCCAGGCGTGCGGAAAAAGGCGCGAGGTTCGTCATGCGGGTCAATTCCTGGAAGCGCTGTCGCCTCACCTCCCGGCCGATGCCATGGAGATCGGCATAAAGGTTCAGGTTCTCCGCTACGCTGAGGTCTTCGTACAGGCCGAAGCGTTGCGGCATATAACCGGTCAGTCCGCGAAGCTGCTCGGCCTGAGTATCGCTATCATGCCCGAACACGGTGACACGACCCGAATCCGGCAACAGCAATCCCGCCGCCAGCCGCATCAGCGTGGTTTTGCCGGCGCCGTCCGGCCCGACCAGACCGGCCACCGTGCCTTTCGGCAGCGCCAGCGACACATTCCGCAAGGCACTTACGGTGCGCCGGCCGGCAACAAAGTTTTTGCTGACAGCCTGGAATTCGAGCGCGACAACTGTCTGACCGGTATATGAATCAGGCATTACCGCTCCTTGCAAGGCGGCGATGCACTGCTTTCAGGACTTGAAGCAAGAGGAATATTCACTGTAACCGGCATGCCAAGGCGCAATTCGTTTTGCGGGTTGCAGGCAAAAACGCGCACCTGATAAACCAGGCTGGTGCGAAGTTCCGGCGTTTCCACGGTTTTCGGCGTGAACTCGGCTGTGGGCGAAATAAAGCCGACCCAGCCGTCGTAGACTTTGCCGGGATAACTGTCCGTCCTGATTTGCGCCGGCATGCCGTATTTCAGCCTGCCCAGCTGACTTTCCGGCACATAGGTTCTCGCCCAGACCGGATCGATCAGCGCCAGCGTATAAACCGGCGTGTTGATATTGGCCATATCGCCCGGCTCCAGAATCCTATCCTGGATGATGCCGTCGGCAGGCGCGTAGAGATGCGCGTCCTGCCAGGTTTTTTTCGCCAGCTTGAATGCGCTTTCGGCGGCTTCCAGCTGCGCCCTGGCTTCGGCGATGTCTTCCACGCGCGGGCCGATAACCGCAAGTTCGTGCAGTTCTTTCAGGGAGCGCATCCGCTCGCGGGCCGCATCCAGTTCCGAGCGGGCCCGGTCCAGCGATTGTACTGGTGCCGATTTTCTCCGGACCATCTCCTGCATCCTGTCGAATTCCTTTTGCGCGAACGCCACAGCTGCCTGGGCTGACTTGACATCCGCCTGCGCCTTGCGGATGTCTTCAACACGCGAGCCGGCTTCCAGCCTTGCCACCACCTGACGCTGGGCCTCGGCCTTGGCTTTGGCGTTGTCCATCGTATACTGAAAACGCTCCAGATCCTGCATGGCCAGCAGCTGGCCTTGTTTGACCTGATCGCCTTCCTTGGCATGCATTTTTGCTATGTATTCGGTGTCATGAAAACTCAGCTCGACTTGGCGGATGTCGATATTGCCGTATAGCGTCAGGCTGTTTTCGTCAGCCGGCCTGGGACGGCTGGCGTACCAGACGATAACCGCGATGCCGGCTATCACAGCCAGGATTATGATAATTTTCAGTGATCTCATGCTGTTATTTAAGTTGAATGAAGCGTCCCTGCAGGCTGTTTTTGTTGAAGGCGGCGACTAGGCGAAGCAGGCAGGATGAAAGCTCACTTTGTAACTCAAGCGGGGCAGTGTTTGCAACATCCAGGTTAAGCGACAGCACTTGGCCGACGCCAAGCTTTCGAATCGGCAATCTATCTATCCATTGGGGTTCTCCCCTGCTTCGCTTCATTCAGGCTGTTGATACGATCGGCCGGCCACAGGTATCGGGCAAATCTCCGCCCTGAACCCTCACTGCCATTAAGTTAAGAAAAAACGGAGTCCAAAGCTTGCTTTGGAAAAATCGCTAAGTCAACCAAAGCAAGCTTTGGACTCCAGGTAAGACCAGCTCGACGCTCTTAACTTAATGGCAGTAGCCCTGAACCCTACCGACGCATGGCGCGGAAAAGCCCGCTGCGATGGAATCAGCGAGGTAAAAAAGCTATTTGTCGTCATAGTGATAACCTGGTTGTTAAATGGACAGCCTTAATACGTTGTTAATTACACAACATTTATATTGTAAAAGATGTAAAAGATGTAAAAGATGAAGATATAAAGCCCTGACACTACTTGGCATGATTAGTGCAAAAATCGATTTGAAAATCGTTTTCATCCAGACAACCCAAAGGAGAACGCCCGATGTTTTGTTGCCCATGCGAACAAACTTAACGCTCTAAAACCGCAATCGGCCGTGCTTCCATCAAAGGCTCGCGCGACAAAAATGCCGCCAGCTCCAACTTTCAGGATTTACTTGAAATTTGAATTCCAACAACACTGGCAACGCCTAGACGTGAAACCGTGTTGATGCGATCGGACCAGCCGTTGCTTTTATTTTCATCATGGATCGTATTGATCGTAAATTTTTATTTAAAGGATATCCGTCCGCTGTTTTAACGACGCTGATAGGAAATGGAGACTTCAGTTAAAGATGATTTTTGAAGAGAGGAAACACTATGTTAACGAGAATTTTTTTAATGTGCTGCGCCATGGCGCTCGCGCAACCTGTCATGGCGGCGCAAGAGTCGGGAAATACACATCTCATTGAAATGGAGGGGGCCAAACTGGAATCCGGTCAATTGGCTTACCGGATGGTCAGCCACAAAATCCGCAATTCATCCGGATCGGTACAGGATATTACCGACCGCTACAGTTCCGAACCTACCATCCCGGGCCCGACAATCATCATGACCGAAGGTGATGTCGCGGAAATAACCCTTAAACATGCCATCAAGGATGCTTCCGATCCGGTGAGCCTTCATGTTCATGGCGTTCATTTCCCGATTGAGAGCGACGGCACCATGAAAGTGTTCAATCATCTGGCCGACCAGGCCGCCTTTCCTGGCAAGTCTTACACCTACAAATGGACCGCGGCACCGGGCACTGCAGGCACCTGGCCCTATCACGACCACGCCTTTGGCGATCCGATGCTGGGCGCCGAGGACAAAGGGCTGTACGGAACGCTCATCGTGAATCCGAAGAGCGGCAAAGTAGCTGCGCTGATCGACGGCCAGATGAAACAGGTGGATATTAAGGACATCAAGCGGGAATTTGTCCTGTGGATGCACGAAACCACTTTCTGGGGCATGGAGCTCAACCATCTCGCCAACCGCCAGATTCCTCTGTGGACCAATCCCACCCTTGGCGCTCGTGAAGGCGAGCTGGTGCGCTTCCATGTCGTAGGCATCGGTACGGCCTTTCATACTTTCCATCTGCATGGACACCGCTGGCTTCAACCGGGAACCTCCCATGTGGTCGACACCGTCAACATCAGCCCGATTGCCCGCGAAGTTTTCGTGCTCAAGGCGGGCGAAGGGGTGGGTACCGGCGAATGGCATTACCACTGCCACGTTCTGCAGCACATGCAAAGCGGCATGATGGGCGGTTTCAGAGTAGTCAAGTAAACATAGGAAGATATTAATATGAACAAAATTTCTAGTTTGACAGCAGCGATTTTAATGACCAGTCTTGCCGCTCCCTCATGGGCGGCGGCGCCATCGAACGATGACAACCTCATCCTCAGCGTTCCGGGCCTGATGCCCTCAGCGGTGCTGGAGATGTCCGACGAACCGGGGCTATGGTTTAAAGATCCCCTCGACGGCGATGCACTGGTCGTCATTAAGCCCAATCAGGCAGCGATGGTCAAAATGACCGACACTCAAACCGAGCATACCATCACCAGCCTGCTATGGCCGGCAGGTGCGAAAAATTTCCCGGTTGACCAGGACAAGCCCTCTAACGCCAGCGTGACCGCCGCTTTCGATAAACCGGGACTGTACGTGTTTACCTGCAAGGTGCATCCGTATATGTTCGGCGCCGTGGTCGTGGACGATGAGAAAACCGAGGGATTGGATATCGGCAGCGAACTGCAATTGGTGACCGGCGCCAAGATACCGGCCAGCAGCGACCTCGCCAAGCGCCTGCTGCGCACCTTCTTCGTGGCAACCACCCCGAACCTGTGGCGCGATTACAGCAAGCCGCAGTGGGAAGTGAAACTGCCCGATATTCCGCTCAACATTGAAGGCAACACCATCAGCCTCAGCGCGCTCAGCATGACCATGCCCAATGAGCTGAAAACGCCCCAGACGCCGGGGGTGGGCGAAGTCTGGGTCAACACCCAGTTCGAAATGATCGAAGGCAAAAAGAAGGCCGGCACCGCCACTCGAATCAGCACCGCGGACTGGAATGTGGCCAGCAAGTTCAAGGGCGTTAAGGAGGACATGAACAATCCTCACAATATGTGGACCGACAAACATTATCGGCATATCTATCAGACCCAGTGGTTTGACAAGAAAATGTTGACCTTCGATCGCGTCAACGGCCAGGTCTACAGCAATGTCGTGGTCGGCGAATCGCCTTCCCATGTCATCTCCCGGCCCCTGGATGACATGCTCTATGTCGCCATCAACGCTGGCGAGCAGGTAGTCAAAATGACCGGCGGCAAGAATCCAACCGCCAAGAAGAGCATCAACACGGGTCCTCATAGCTCGCCTCATGGCCACTATATTACCGAGGACAGCAAGTACATGGTGACGCCAAACGCCCTCGCCGGCAGCGTGTCGGTGGTGGATCTCAATGCCGAGAGCAACACCGAAATTCCGACTGGCGGCGTTATCCCGATCGCCGTGTGGGGCACGCCCGACGGCTCCACCGCTTATGCAGCCAATCTGCTCGGCACCCCTCCGTTGCTCAGTACCTTGTCGGTCATCGATATTCCCGGCAAGAAAAAGCTAAAGGATATCGATTTGGCCGCGGACTATGATCCGGTATCCGGCAAGATCAGCGGCGAAGCCTATGGCCTGCTGCCGATCCAGACTCCAGTCAGTCCGGATGGCAAGTACGTGGTCACCGCCAACACCTTGAGCGCGACCATTACCATCGTCGATACGGCCACCAATAAAGTGATCAAGAGTCTGCCTTGCGAACCGGGCTGTCATGGCGCCCATTTCGGCATGAAAAAGGGCGGCGGCTATTACGCCTATGTAGCCAGCAAATTCGCCAACGATCTGGTTGTGGTCGATATGGACAAGCTGGAAATCGCCGGTCGGGTATTGCTGGCCGACCCCAAGGACAGCAGCATCACGGCTCACAACGGCATGGGCGGCCAGGGCGTTTTACCGTTACCGATAGTAGAGCATGGCTATCTTAAGGAAACGCTGAAGTTGGCCGGCACCGGCGAATTGATCCCCGAAGTGGAAGGCTGGCTGCAAGTTTTGACAGACGATCAGAAAGGGAAATAGCTCAAGCAGGACGGGATTTACAAATCCCGTCCTGCATAGTTGCATAGGCTATACAAACCTCAGCCCTCGTGAGCAGCCCAAACGTTTGAGCCTGCGTAGCACAAGTATCGCAGGAATTTACTTGTTAGCTTCTGGATAGTTTTTTAAGTAATGCAATAGCTCAACCACTCTATTCTTTATAATGGCTGTTTGGTATGCACTGCGTGAAATAGCCGACGACGATCCAAAATTGTCTAATGTCCAGTTATTATCGATAAAGTTGTACTCCGCATCGCGGAACTGAATCCATAGACGCTGCGAACGCAGCAAGGACTGTCTGCTATTGGCATTAAGTTGTTTGCTTAAAGCCGTATAGACCTGGTTGAGTTCTTGATCGAGAAAGTCACCGTATTGAACATATGCCTTGAGAATTTCCTCTTGATTTTGCGCTTGTTTCTCAACAACGAGTTCATATTTTTTGCTGCGCGATTCAAAGTCTGCAACGAGATCGGGCGCATCCGGATTATCGATGGCAAAGCAAAAAGACGCCTGTGCGAGCAACCATGCTGCTAGGAAAAAAATTTTTGCTTTCGGCCCGATTAAAAACATTGTTTCACCACTTTTTGTAAATACCTTGTGAATAAACACTCCATTCGCATGCTCTTCTGTTTTCGAGCCCTTTCATCACCTTACCTTGGGATTTACTCCAAGCTTTCCACGCTGCTTCAAGATTTTTGTAATTGGTCTTAACTTCAGGATCATTCACCAGCTTAACGACTGATGAACCGGAAAAGCCATTTGCTCCAGCACCGATATTAAAGGCCAGCATAACTAGCGCATCAAATTGCTGCTGCTTTAATTTAACTTTTATATTTGAACGGACTGCATTGACAAAGGGGGATAAATCCTGCTCAAACAATATGCTTGCGGCGCTAACCATAATACCGTCCCTGTAAGTATCCCATTCGGTCCTTTTACTAAACAACCACCCGCTCAAGCGGGTGGGTTCGAATAACGGACTGAAAGTCCGGATACGCGTCGACTAAACGACGCGTCTTAATCCGGCTCCATTTTAAAATTATCGTTTGGGTTAGGTTCAAAATGATGCTCCAAATAGTGTTTAATCATCTCATCGGTCATCTGGCCAACGGTGGCGCAAAAATAGCCACGTGCCCAAAAATGTTTTCCCCAGTACCGCTTTTTCAAATGCGGAAACTCCTCAAACAGATAGCTCGAAGTTCGTCCCTTGATTCTCCTCATGATTTCGCTGGGCGCCATATTCGGCGGGGCACTCACCAAAATATGGACATGATCTTTACTGACTACGCCTTTTATAATCCGTATCTCAAACGCTTCGCAGGTTTGGCGCACCAAGTCTCTTACTCGCTCTGCTATTTCACCACTCAGCACCTTGTAACGATATTTTGTTACCCAAACAAAGTGGTATTCAATTTGGTAAACCGTATGGCTGCCGTATCTATAGTCCATTGCCACCTCCTTGGCCAGATTATCGCAGCTAAAGCTGACCGGCTAAAGCCGG
>NZ_JAZHOC010000008.1:0-14527 GCF_036553575.1 Methylobacter sp. Wu1
CAATTCTGCCATTTTTTAATGTCCTATAACCAAAGGCCGGCATCCAGCGCCAGCCGCACCCGGAGCAAGGCGGTTCGGGCCTGTGGCGTGAAGGCCGGCGTCAACAATTCCTTAGCCCAAGGGGCTTGAAGCTCGAAGTCTTCTCCGTAATGCAGGCAGCAGGCCGCGAAAATAAACTGGGAGTCTTCCGTTAAAAGGCCCAGGGTTTCGGCGCGTGTGAGCGCACGCTGCACCAGGGCCTCTGAAGGGGCGGCAATGGCCGGCAAGGCGTTGGCCAGAGCCAGAAGGATGCGGGCATGACGGTCAAGCTTGAAACCGTCTTTGTCGAGAAACCAGCCTATCGTGCTGGCTGTGTCGGCGGCTTCTGTCCAAACGCCTATGGGCAGCCGCTCAGTCAGGCTCGCGATGCGTTTTTCGGCAGGCAGATCGGCATTAGCCAAAATCGAGTGTATCGCCGGATGCAGGTCAAAATTCGGTGCGACGGCAGCCATCAGGTAAACGAACTGACCCAGGCTGGATTGCCAGACGAATCCGTAACTGCGCGCCCGCGCCAGGCCGAAGCCGATCAAACGCGTCAGAATGGCTGGCGAAACCTGGGTATAAGCCGGGTATTCCTGTTGAATGTACTTGCGCAGAGTGACTCGGAATTGCTGCTCTTGATGTTGGTCGAGCAGCTTGATTTGGCGGGGATGGAGAGTCAGCATGCAGGCTTTTTGGTAAGGTTCAGGTCCGTTGATTGTTTGAATTCTAACTCAAACTGTGCAGTTTAAAAAGAGCAGTTGTGTTCGCCGTGCAGATGCAATTAAGGCCAAACACAGAATTCGGCGCATCACTTTTGCTCGAAGAGTTGAAAGTAATCCAGCGTAAGGATATTGAGATACTTGGGCCTCAAACAAGTAGCGGGTGTGAAGAACGGCAGTTGTTCTGGCGGCGTCTCACCGCCTTTTGCGGATTTCATTCGACATGTATTTGGCGACCAAACGTTTCCGTAACAACCGGCTCAGGCCGAAATCAGTGCCCCGATTCGGCTCTGTAATTTATAACCTCAAGCCCTGTTCAGGATCAATTCCAAAACCATTTTACTGCCGAAATAAGCCAGAAGCAGCGATATAAAGCCGATCAGCGTCCATTTTATCGCTGTTCGGCCCCGCCAGCCGTAACGGTTGCGGCCAATAAGCAGGCTTGAAAACACAATCCATGCCAGTATCGATAGCACGGTTTTATGCACCAGATGCTGCGCAAACAAATCTTCTATGAATATAAAGCCGCTGATCAATGAGATCGTCAGGAAGACAACACCGGCAGCGAGCATTTGAAACAACAGCGATTCCATCGTCTGCAGTGGCGGCAATGACAAAATAAAGGGTTTTGGGGGATGGCTTTTGAGCTGCTGGTCTTGAATGGCCAGTAATATCGCTTGCAGAGCGGCGATGTTTAACAGGCTGAAGGCAATGATGGACGTCAGAACGTGAATGCTCATCTGCCAGTTATGGTTGTGAAGAAAGCGGGGGCGCTCCGGAAAAGCCAGCTCCAGGCCGAGCATAATGGCGGCAGCGGGAAATATCGCAATGCCTAGTTTTTCGACCGGTTTACTGAGCGTCGCAGTTAATAACAGCAGGGTGACAATCAGCGAAACCAGTGAGGCGGTGCTGATAAAGCTGAAATTAAAGCCATTCTCATTGTGGAAGTTAACGGTGATATAGGCGAGATGCGCGCATGCGGCAAACCAGGCAAGATAAAGCGGAGTTTGATTGCCATCGCCACGACGAAATTTACGGGCAATAAGCAAGGTGCTGCCTAAATAGGCACAGATTGAAAGAGCGGCAAAAATGGTGGCGTTCATTTGGCTGTATTTTCTTTTGTATAGTAGAACCTTGCTATCATTGTTACAGCTAAAGCTTTCCGGCCCAATTAAAATTTAGGGTTGTTGGTTTAAGAGCGGCTGATTAAATTTTTATTCAATTGCTAATGTCTAATTTAATCAATGCATTAAAGCTGAGAAGTACGATTTCAAGTTATTGCTTCAGGACTTGACAGCGGGTGGTGCAAAGGTCTTAATGGGTATGTTAATATAACCGGCTAAATAGTTCTAACGCATTTGCGTTAGGTAGTGGTTTCCATGTAAATATTCAGCCCCGGCATAATTTTGATCTGACAGGATAGGCTTCGGCTACGATTGAAGATCTTGCTGCGCATAGAGAATCTGAATAATTACGTTTCCTTGATTACAGAATAAAGACGCAGATATGTTTGATAATTTAACCGATCGACTAAGTAATACTCTTAAGAAAGTTAGAGGCCAAGGGCGGCTGACTGAAAGCAATATCAAGGAAACGCTGCGCGAAGTGCGCATGGCCTTGCTTGAGGCGGACGTGGCTTTGCCGGTTGTTACGGATTTTATTGAACGCGTTAAAGAAGGTGCGCTGGGTCAGGAAGTTCAGACCAGCCTTTCGCCGGGACAATCATTAGTCAAACTGGTTCAGGCCGAATTGGTCAAGGTGATGGGCGAGGCGAATGAAGAACTTAATCTGAAAGCCGTCCCGCCAGCCGTCATTTTGATGGCCGGTCTGCAAGGTGCCGGTAAAACCACAACGGTTGCCAAATTAGGCCGCTGGCTGAAAGAAAATCAAAAGAAAAAAGTCGGCGTCGTCAGTGCCGACGTCTATCGTCCTGCCGCTATCAAGCAGCTACAGACACTGGCTGATGATCTCGCCCTGGATTTCTTTGAAAGCGATATTTCTCAGAAGCCGGTCGATATCGCTAAGAATGCGATCGAAGCGGCGAAGAAAAAATTCCTCGACGTCATTATCATCGATACCGCCGGCCGTCTGCATATCGATGATGAGATGATGGTCGAGATCAAAGAATTGCATGCCGCCATCAATCCGGTCGAAACCTTGTTTGTCGTCGACAGCATGACCGGTCAGGACGCGGCAAACACAGCCAAAGCCTTTAACGATGCATTGCCGCTGACCGGTGTGATTCTGACCAAAGCCGATGGCGATGCGCGTGGCGGTGCGGCATTGTCCATCCGTCATATTACCGGCAAGCCGATCAAATTTATCGGTGTGGGTGAGAAAGCCACGGCTTTGGAGCCATTTTACCCTGATCGTCTGGCGTCCCGTATTTTGGGTATGGGCGATATGCTGGGTCTGATTGAGGAGATCGAGCAGAAGGTTGATAAGGAAAAAGCCGAGAAACTGGTCAAAAAGATACAGAAAGGCAAGAGCTTTGACCTGGAAGACTTCCGTGAGCAATTGCAGCAAATGCAGAGCATGGGCGGAGTCGGCTCCATGCTGGACAAATTGCCTGGCATGAGCAGCCTTCCGCAGGAAATGAAAGACAAAGTCAATGACAAGGAATTGGCGCGCCAGATTGCCGTTATTAATTCAATGACCATGCAGGAGCGTCGTTTTCCCGATCTGATCAAAGGCAATCGGAAGAAACGCATTGCGGATGGCTGCGGTCAGCAGCTGCACGACGTTAACCGGATTCTGAAGCAATTCAAGATGATGGAAAAAATGATGAAGCGTTTCAAGAAAGGCAATATAACCAATATGATTCGTGGCATGAAGAGCAACATTCGCGGTATGAGAATGTAATTTTTGTTGCCGCAGATGCGCTATATTTTTTCGTGGGTAACTGCGGCCGCTTTATATTTCTCAGGGTCTCTTAAGTGATGCTGTAGGTAATGAGTGAATTTGTGCTTCACTTATGCAGAAAATCGCGTAAAATAGACAGATTAAATTTTGACTTAATGTTTTTTGAGGAACTTAAATGGTAACCATTCGTCTTGCTAGAAGCGGCGCGAAAAATCGTCCTTTTTATCATGTGATTGTGACTGACAGCAGAAACAGCCGTGATGGTCGTTATATCGAACGCGTTGGTTTTTTCAATCCGGTAGCGCGTGGCAAAGAAGAAAAATTACGTCTGGATTGCGCTCGCGTTGAATATTGGAAAGCTAATGGCGCGCAACCTTCTGACCGCGTTGCGAAATTAATTAAAGACGCACAAAAAGCAACTGCTGCGTAATTTGGCTTGTCAGCGCGGAAAGATATAAACGTTGGCAGGATTTCCGGCGTTTTTGGTGTAAAAGGGTGGCTTAAGGTCTTTTCTTTTACCGATCCAAGAGAGAATATTTTAAGTTATTCTCCGTGGCTGCTGAAAAAAGGCGGCGAAATCAAGCAACTTGATGTCATTGATGGGGCTCTTCACGGCAAGGCGGTAATCGCTCAGCTTGATGGCATCATTGATAGAGATCAAGCTGCAGGATTTGTTGGCTGGGATATTTTTATAACTCATAATCAATTGCCGGAAACGACTGAAGGCGAATATTACTGGTCCGATCTGGTCGGATTGAAAGTTGAAACCGTTGAGGGTGTTCAGTTGGGCGTGGTTGATAGTCTGCTGGAAACCGGAGCGAATGATGTATTAGTCGTTCAGGGTGAGCGAGAGCGGGCCATTCCGTTTTTACAGGGAGAGACCATAATTAATATCGATCTGGATGCCGGCACTATGGTTGTCGATTGGGATCCGGAATTTTAATTATGCAGTATGCGATTTGATGTCGTAACGTTATTCCCGGACATGGTGACAGCGGCTGCCAGTTACGGTGTGACAGGTCGAGCTATTGAGCGAGATATAGTTCGTCTATTGGTCTGGAATCCGCGCGATTATACGCACGACAGGCACAAAACGGTCGACGACCGGCCTTATGGCGGCGGCCCGGGTATGGTCATGAAATACCAGCCATTGCATGATGCTGTCTGTGATGCCAAACAGGCCGGCACTGGCTCTGCCAAAGTGGTTTATTTGAGTCCGCAAGGCAAACCGATTACGCAGGCTTTGCTTTCAGAGGCTTGCAATGTTCCTCAATTGATTTTAGTGGCAGGGCGTTATGAAGGAATTGATGAGCGCTTTGTCGAGTTGGATTGCGATGATGAATGGTCTATCGGAGACTATGTCATCAGTGGCGGTGAGCTGGCGGCACTGATAGTGATCGATGCGGTGACCCGTTTGTTGCCCGGTGTGCTCGGGGACGAGGATTCTGCTCTGCAGGACTCTCATATGAATGGCTTGCTGGATTATCCGCATTTTACAAGGCCGGAACAGCTTGAAGGACATTCGGTGCCGGAGGTTTTACTGGGCGGCAATCATGCGGACATAAACCGCTGGCGCATGAAGCAGGCATTGGGAAGAACCTGGCTGAGGCGGCCGGATTTATTGAAAAAAATGAATTTAAATGCAGAGCAGGAAAAACTGCTGAACGAATTTAAAATTGAAGTTGAAAAATAGGGTGTGGCAATGAGCAATATTATTGATGTTTTGGAAGCAGAACAGCTGAAACAGATTCCTGACTTTGGTCCAGGCGACACAGTTGTTGTACAGGTTAAAGTAAAAGAAGGCGAACGTGAAAGAATTCAGGCGTTTGAAGGCATAGTGATTGCAAAACGTAATCGCGGTTTAAACTCTGCTTTCACAGTAAGAAAGATTTCTCACGGGACAGGCGTTGAGCGTGTTTTTCAGACTCACAGTCCTATGATCAGCGAGATCAATGTTAAGCGTCGCGGTGACGTTCGTCGTGCTAAATTGTATTTCCTGCGTGATCTGACCGGTAAAGCGGCTCGTATCAAAGAAAAACTTTAATCGGTTTTTGATGCACGTTATAAAAAAGGCAGCTTTGAGCTGCCTTTTTTATGTCCGAGACATGGGTGTTTGCCTATTTGCAGGGCCGAATTTATTCGGCCTAAGCGCTATTTAATCAATTCAGGTTTAACTATGCCATTCATCATTCATTGGGTTGAAAACTGCTCAGAGGATGAGGAGATTTTTAAAGTTCAAACACCTGCCGGTAATCTGATTTTATTTGTTCATGGCGATGTGTTGTTTCAGGCTGACTGGGAGTTTGCCGTTGGTCCGGCTCAAACTATTAGCATTGCTGGTGAGCATGACATGCAGCGGCAATTAAATCAGTATTGGCTGACTCCGGAAAAACCTATCCACCTGAAGCTGTTAAAGCAGGGCAGCGATTTTAGAAATAAAGTCTGGGCTGAACTCTGCCGCATACCATTCGGGGAAACAATCACTTATTCGGCTTTGGCCCGCAGAATAGGATCGGCTGCGCGGGCTGTCGGCAATGCCTGTCGGGATAACCCTTTCCCGCTGATCATTCCCTGCCACCGGGTGGTGTCCGTTTCCGGCATGGGCGGTTATTCCGGTCAGACAGAGGGTGATTTCATGGCTATAAAATCCAAGTTGCTGGCATTTGAAGCCGCCCATAAAAAATGAATTCAACGGCTTTCATAGATCAATTTTTGGATGCGGCCTGGGTCGAACAGGGCCTGAGCGAAAATACGCTGTCGGCCTATGGCAGTGATTTGAGGATTTTTGCCCAGTGGCTGGCAGGAAAGTCCATGCTGGACGTCGACGGTAGCGATATATCAAGGTTCCTGGCGAGCCGTTATAAAGACGGTATAGGCAACAGGTCGTCGGCACGCATTTTATCCAGTTTGCGGCGCTTTTATGGCTATTATCTCAGGGAAAACAGTATAACCATCGATCCTACGGCATTGATAGAATCGCCGCATATCGGCCGGCCGTTACCGGTATCGTTATCCGAGAATGATGTCGAATTATTGCTGAATGCGCCTGAAGTAACGCATGCGCTCGGGTTCAGGGATAAAACCATGTTGGAAATGCTTTATGCCACGGGGCTTAGGGTATCCGAACTGGTCAGTTTAAAGTTTGAGCAGGTCAGTTTCAGGCAGGGCGTGATCAGAATCACCGGCAAGGGCAATAAGGAGCGGCTGGTGCCGGTCGGCGAAGAAGCGATGAGTTGGCTGGAAAACTATATAGCCCAGGCCAGGAAGACCCTTCTGGGAGAAAGGCAATGCGATTATCTATTCGTCACCAACCGTGCCGCCGGTATGACGCGGCAGGCCTTCTGGCATATCATCAAGCGCCATGCTAAAAAAGCCGGCATTAAAAAAGAGCTGTCGCCGCATACGCTCAGGCACGCCTTCGCAACACATCTGTTGAATCACGGCGCGGATTTGCGCGTCGTGCAACTCTTATTGGGGCATTCCGATTTATCCACTACACAGATTTACACGCATATCGCCCGCGAACGATTAAAAGATTTACATTCAAAATATCATCCAAGAGGATAATCAAAATGGCACAAAATATTCACCCGACTGCTTATATTGCACCGGATGTCTCATTACCCGAAGACGTGACGGTAGGTCCTTTCGCCGTCATTGAATCAGGTGTTGAAATGGGGCAGGGCTGCCGGATTGGCGCTCATGCCGTCGTGCAGCAGTATGTGAAAATGGGTGACGGCAATATTCTGCATCCCCATGCCGTTCTGGGCGGATTGCCGCAGGATGTCAGCTTTAAACCCGAAACGGTTTCCTGGCTTGAAATCGGCGACAACAATGTGTTCAGGGAAGGCTTTACGGCGCATCGCGCTTCCAAGGAAAACGGCGCAACGCGCATAGGCTCGGGTTGTTTTTTTATGAATAACAGTCATGTCGCGCACGATTGCAAGATCGGCGACAATACGATTTTCGCCAATAACGTCGCTATTGGCGGCCATGTTGAGGTCGGTGGCCGGGTTTTCATGGGCGGGTCCGTGGTTGCGCACCAGTTCTGCCGGATCGGTTCATACGCGATTGTACAGGGTACGACAGGGCTGAATATGGATGTCATTCCTTTTACGCTGATTGGCGGACGTCCTGCCCGGCATTATAAATTGAATACGGTGGGATTGCGGCGCGCCGGCATCACCGGGGATCGTTATAACGTGCTTTCAGCGGCGTTCCGCTTGCTAAAAAACAAGCAAAGCCTGGATTCGCTGGAGGAAACCGAAGAGCTGAAGCAATTGAAGGAATGGCTGGCGGTTAAATCCAAGCGCGGCGTGCATGGGTTTGTCGATATTTCGATTTAATTGTATTGGCCTCATTAAGATCTGCTCCGTAAGTTGGTCTATCAACAGCAGATAATTCTGCGCCGTTGCATTGGGCGGGATGGTATTTTTCAAGTCAGATGAATGCTTTCCCGTTCATTGACAATAAAATGCATTTGAGCTATTTCAAAGCACATAACTAACCTTATCAGGTCTGGAGTACTCGGATCTGTTACCATAATCAATTCAATGACGGCATTTCCGCCGTCATTCGCGTTATAAAGAGTCCTTGTGAACACTGCCGAATTTTCAGCTTTACCCTTAAAACCCACCTTACTTGATAATATCGAATCCCTAGGCTACAGTAAATTGACACCCATCCAGGCCGAAAGCCTGCCGCATATTCTCGAAGGCAAGGACGTCATCGCGCAGGCTAAGACAGGCAGTGGCAAGACTGCTGCCTTCGGCATTGGCCTGTTATCTCGATTGGATTTGAGCAGTTTCAGAGTTCAGGCCTTGGTTGTTTGCCCTACCCGGGAACTGGCCGATCAGGTTTGCAAGGAAATTCGCAGGCTGGCTCGCTTTACTCAGAATATCAAGGTGCAGGCCTTGTGCGGCGGCGTGCCGTTTGGTCCTCAAGTCGGTTCGCTGGAGCATGGCGTGCATATTGTGGTCGGCACGCCCGGACGATTACAGGAACATCTGCGTAAAGGCAGTCTGCGCTTGAGCAATCTCAAGGTACTGGTGCTGGATGAGGCGGACCGGATGCTGGACATGGGCTTTGAAGACGCCATATCCGATGTGATCTCGTATGCGCCGAATCATCGGCAAACCTTGTTGTTTTCCGCAACTTATTCAGACCCGATACGGGAAATGAGCCGGCATTATCAGTATAAGCCGGTTACGGTCAGCATCGAGGCCCATCATCATGACAGCGATATCGAACAACGCTTTTATCAGATAGAGAAAGCGGGCAGAGCCAATGCGCTGGGCTATCTCTTGGCCTACCATCGGCCTGAATCGACAGTGGTTTTCTGCAATACCAAAAAAGACTGCCAAAATCTGGCGGATGAACTTGAATCAAGCGGTTTTTCCGTTCAGAGTCTTCATGGCGATCTGGAACAGAGGGATCGGGACAAGGTGCTGGTGCGCTTTGCCAATAAGAGCTGCTCGATTCTGGCGGCCACTGACGTGGCCGCCCGAGGCCTGGATATCAAGGATCTGCAAGCGGTGATCAATTATGAATTGCCATGGGATCCTGAAGTGTATGTGCACCGGATCGGCCGAACGGGGCGCGCCGGGAAAAAAGGTTTGGCGCTCAGTTTATGCGCGCAGCAGGAAACCAGTCGGGTAAAAGCCATTGAAGACTATCAAAATAAGCCCGCGATTTGGGATGAAGTGGCGCCTTTTCAGATGAAGCATGAGCATCGATTCGCGCCGCCTATGGTAACTTTGCATATTGACGGCGGACGCAAGCATAAAGTGCGCCCGGGCGATATTCTGGGGGCATTAACCGGTGAAGCAGGTCTGGCCGGCAGCGAAGTGGGAAAAATCGATATTTTTGATCTGCAATCTTTCGTTGCTGTCCAGCGTGGCAGCGTTGAAAGAGCGTTGGCGAAATTAAAGGCAGGGAAGATAAAAGGGCGCAGTTTTAAAGTGCGCAAAGCCAGTTAAGCGTACGGGCGCCTACTTTTGGTAGGCGCCCACCGCATTTTTAATCAGGCATAGCTTCTGGCCCGGGATGGACTTTTTGGCTGAGCGCCTGCAGGTCTGCGTGGCTGGCTTGAGTTTCTGCGCGGCTGGTTTGAATTTCTGCCGGGACGCGGTCCTCGTGGTTGGGCAGGTGGTTCCGGCGGCGCGACTTCAGACGCTTCAAAGCCATTGATCTGTTCGCGTTTAATGGACTTGCCGATCAGCTTCTCAATGAGTCGCAGGGCGCTGTATTCGTCATGCGAGACTAATGATATGGCTTGCCCTTCTTCGCCGGCGCGCCCCGTTCGGCCGATCCGGTGCACATAATCGGCTGGCGAGCGGGGCAGTTCAAAATTGACTACATGCGGCAGTTGCGCGATATCGATGCCGCGCGCCGCTACATCGGTCGCAACCAGCACGCGGAGTTCACCGGCTTTAAAGCCTGCGAGGGCGCTGGTTCTGGCTCCCTGACTTTTGTTGCCATGGATAGCGGCGGCCTTGATATCAACTTTGTTGAGTTTTTCAGTGAGCCGGTTGGCGCCATGCTTGGTGCTGGTAAACACCAACACCTGTCGCCAGTCGTTTTCCTTTACCAGGTGGCAAAGCAGTTCGGCTTTCTGGGTTTTGTTGACGGTATAGGCAACCTGCTCAACCAGTTCGGCGGCGGTATTGCGCGGTGCCACTTCTATTTTCACGGGATTGACCAGCAGGCCGGTCGTGAGTTTGCGAATGTCGTCGGAAAAGGTGGCTGAAAACAACAGGTTTTGACGTTTTTTGGGCAATAATGCAATTATCTTGCGGATGTCTCGGATAAAGCCCATGTCCAGCATGCGATCAGCCTCGTCGAGCACCAGTACTTCCACTTTATCGAGTTTAGCCGCATTTTGACTGACCAGGTCCAGTAGGCGGCCCGGCGTTGCCACCAGAACATCCACGCCGCCTCTTAAGCGCATCATTTGCGGATTGATTTTGACGCCGCCAAAAACGACTTCCGATTTTAACCGCGGATGCAGATGGGCGCCATATTTAGTAACCGATTCTCCAACCTGGGCGGCTAATTCGCGAGTCGGGGTCAGGATCAAGGCTCTTATCGGCCGGTTTGCGCCATAAGACTTTTGCGATAAACGCTGGAGGATAGGTAACGTAAAACCTGCGGTTTTTCCGGTGCCGGTTTGTGCGGCAGCCAGAAGATCATGGCCTTGCAACACGGCAGGAATCGCCTGGGACTGAATTGGCGAGGGTTTGGTATAGCCTGCATCAGCAATGGCGCACAATAGCGGATCGGATAAACCGAGCGTGGAAAATGACATAATATTAAGGTCTCAAAAAAGCTGATGTCGACGGGCATGCGTCTTACAGCACAGGGTAAAAAGAATAATTCTAATAAAAACGCGTTAAATTAATAATGATCACAATCAGGTTGTTATTGGCGTTTTTAGTGAAGGGATTGGTGGAGTACCGCTATGGCGATAGTCATTGCAGTTAATGGCGCCCCGAGGCGGATTTGAACCACCGGCCTGTCCCTTAGGAGGGGACCGCTCTATCCTACTGAGCTATCGGGGCAAAATAAAAGCAATTTTACCATAAGCGCGGGATTAAATTCTTTTTTGTTTCTTTCCAACGCAAAAAAACATGGCTCTGCATTCTTGGGATGAGAAGCTGGTAAAGCTTCGGCAAGCGTTCATTAAAAAATTATTGAAATTGAGGCCGGGCAGGAAACCGATGCTGACAATGTTTTATTCATACAATTAGCGGCATGCGGCGAAAAAGGGTGGCGGCCGTGTTCCAGTTGCTGGTCATACGACGCTTGATAAAGCCGGAATTTGATGGATTCAGAAAATCATCCGGATCAAACCCCGGCTTCCCGGGAAAGCTTATTCAGCGGCAGGGAATATAACTTTGGGTTGGAAGTTTGCTGCCGGGTATTTAGGGTCGAACTCGGATTTCTTTTTTTCGCATTTCGTTGATGGTTTCTCGGCAGATTCTTTCTTGACGGCTTCTTTGTCGATATAGACGACCTTAGGTTGGAAATTAGCGGCAGGGTATTGCTCGTCATCGCCAGCTGCCGATGAAGTTAATGGACTTAAGGCAAGCGCTGCTATGGTTGATCCCAGGATAATTTTTTTGTTCATGCTTTGTCAGTCTCCGGTGGTTATATGGCAAGCCCGGCTAAGGCTTAAAAAACCTTAAGTATCTGATATTTGATCGTTGATTTCAAGGTTGATGCCGGTTATAAAAGCTGCCTTATTTCAGGGTGCTCCTTCATCAATTGCTGCCTGTACGATTCGATCAATGTCTCATTATGGCGTTCTTCCCGGGCGATGGGTACAGTGATTTCGCTCAGCACATGCATGGGGGATGAGGACAGGAAGACCAGCCGATCGGCCAGCGCAATGGCTTCCCGCAGATCATGCGTGACAAACAGAACCGTGTGCGGGCGCTGCCGCCACAATTTCAGCAGCAGGTCCCGGACCTGTCTGGCCGTGGGCGCGTCAAGCGAAACAAAAGGCTCGTCCATCAATAGCACGTCAGGGTCGACGGCGAACGCGCGGATAATGGCAACACGACGGCTCATGCCCAGAGACAGGCGTTCGGGGTAAACATGTTGCGCCCGCGTCAGCTGCATGGTTTCCAGGAGCGGATCGATCAGCTCCGGGGATTGATGGCTGCCCAGCGCCAGTTCAATGTTTTCCCTGACCGTACGCCACGGCAACAGGCGCGGATTCTGGAATACATAGCCGATTTTGGGGGGCGTGTGCTGCGAGCCCAGCAGAATCTCGCCGTCGTAATCATGGTCCAGGCCGGCAATAATGTTCAGCAGCGTCGTCTTGCCGCAACCGGATGGACCGACCAGGCAGACGAATTCGCCGGCTCTCAGCGACAGATCAAGATTGGCGATGGCCTGGTATTGGCCGGCCTGGCCTATGGCCGGATAAGTCTTGCTATCGATGCGGATGCGAATGTCGGTCATCGGCGCCACCGTTGCGATTTTCTGTCCAGAGGCTTCAGGATCATCAGTTCTATCAGTTGAATCACGGCCACGAAGGCGATGGTATAAGCCAGAATGCCGGCGACATCGAACAGCTGGAAAAACAGATGCAGTTGATAACCCATGCCGTTGTTGCGGCCCAACAATTCAACCACCAGGATGATTTTCCAGATCAATGCCAGACCCGAGCGCGTAGCACTCATGACGAACGGATGCAATTGCGGCCAGATCACATGCGCCAGCATCTTGCGCCGGCCGAAATGATAACAGCGGGCCATTTCCAGCAAGTCCTGATCCAGCGCCCGCGTGCCTTCGCGGATCGTCACGACGACGTTAGGCAGCTTGTTGATGACGACGGCCAGTATCGCAGCCGATTCGATCAGGCCGAACCAGACGTAGCACAGGATAATCGTGACCAGCGCCGGAATGTTCAGAAAAATGACCAGCCAGTTGTCGAAGAACGCATCCAGTTTCTTATGCCGGCCCAGGACGATGCCGATTGCGCAGCCGAGCAGCATGGCAACGGAAAAACTGACTACAAGCCTGAGCAAAGTAACGCCCAGGTGATAGGGCAGTTGTCCTGACAGGGTTTCGCGCCAGAAAACATGAGCTACCGCTTCCGGCGTCGGCAGCACGCCGCTGCTTAAATAAAAGGCCAGCCCTTGCCAGAGCGCCAGGAAGGCCAGCAATGACAGGGCAGGCAACAGTTTTTGACGACTACTCAAATGCTCGGGCCTATTGCGAAATCGACCAGAAG
Source organism: Methylobacter sp. Wu1 (assembly GCF_036553575.1). NCBI lineage: Bacteria > Pseudomonadati > Pseudomonadota > Gammaproteobacteria > Methylococcales > Methylococcaceae > Methylobacter > Methylobacter sp. Wu1. Next base: position 13,345 of record NZ_JAZHOC010000008.1, read on the forward strand.
GTGCCGGGCTGCAGGGATTCGGAATCGCCTGTCAGTTGCTTGTTGCTCAATGTGCGCAGCATGGAATAAATACGGCCGGCCGCCTGCTGTTCCTGTTCGCCCCAATGTTTAATCTGGCCTTCGCAATAGCGCTGCCGCATTTTGTTTTGGGTCGGCGTATCTTCCGCCTGAGTTAACGGAATAATTTTTTGCCAGACGGCGTCAGATGTGCAGATTTGGTCTTTGGCGCGCTGGCTGGCTTTCAGGAAAGCGTTGACGGCGTTTTTATGGCTCGCGGCCCAGCTCTGCTTGAACACGTAGCCGAGGGTGGGGACGTCTTCATTAATGCCCAGCGCTTTGACGATGCCTTTGCCGTCGATGATCTGTCGGTAACCCTGCGCTTCCAGCCGGGCCGCGAAATGCCAGTAATTGAGCACGGCGTCGATGCGGTTTTGCTTGATCTGCTCATTCAGCAAAGGGGGCGCGCCGAACACCTTGTCTACATCCGCGTTCAGGTCAAGCTGCTCTTTTTGCGCCAGCGCCTGCAGCAACAGCCAGTTCTTGTCCAGTTCGCCGCCGGCAATGCCCAGGCGTTTGCCTTTTAGATCCTTGATTGCACGGATAGGGCTTGCATCGGCCACAACCAGTGCGCCGGACGTTGTGGAATAGGGGAAGAACGTGAAGTCGGAGCCGGTCGCGCGCAGTTTCGATACCCAGATCCAGTCCGAGACGATCATGTCGACGGAGCCCGATTGCAATGCGATTTTGCCGGCTTCAGGATTGGCCAGTTTCTGTATGTCCAGTTGAAAATCCGCCGATGCGATTGCCGGATCGTTTTGGATGACCGACAACTCCCAGTCGGCTGTGCCAAACGCAAGCACGCCGAGGCGAATCTTAGTTTTTTCCGTAGCGAAGCTGTGACTGGATGCCAGCATGCACAGGCCGATAAACAAGGCTTTGAATTTCATGACTTCTCTCCCTGCATAAGTTTAAAAAGCCTTATATTCTAACTGTATGCGGGTTTTCGTGCGAGGATTTAGCTCAATGGGTGAAATGCGGTAATTCATTTGCCACAACCTGATCTGATCAATACTTCGGACAGTTTTAATGGAGAAGAACCATGAGCAAACTCTGGGATAATACGGTTTCTGACATCGAACAACCCCAGAAATCAGCTCATGGAAGGAATAGTAAACTCAGTTTT
>NZ_JAZHOC010000031.1:0-54690 GCF_036553575.1 Methylobacter sp. Wu1
GTCTCGGCCGTGCCGATGGCCGCGCGCGTGGCCAACAAGCTGGGCCTGGAGAGCAATCCGCACAACTTCCTGCTCATGCATGCCATGGGCCCGAACGTGGCCGGCGTGATCGGCTCGGCTGTCGCCGCCGGTATCCTGCTGAGCCTGGTGAAATAGCCGGCGAAAATGCCTGTAGTTGAGCCATTTTCGCTTCTAGACAGTCAATTTATGAGTTTATCTAAAACTCAGCCACAATTTGCGGGTCTGATATAAGGCTCAGTTAACTGTTTTTTGCCATGATGCACGGCTCAGGCCGTGCATCATGGCAGACACGGTGGATCGGTTCTGCTTCTATTCTCTCGTTATACAGTAATCAGGAGTTTTAAATGACTATCTTTCCAGCTTTGGAAATTCCCAATACATTAGCCGCCGGCCCTGGTCCCGGCAACACAGACCCTAGAGTGCTCGAACGCTTGTGCAAAACCGGCGTTGCCGACCATATGCAAGCCGATGTCGTGAGAGGGATGATTGAAGCGAAGCAGATGCTCCGCGCAGTATGGGGTACAAAAAACATCCATACCTTTGGTGTTGCCGGTACCGGTTTCAGCGGCCTGGATTGCGCATTCAGCCTGATCCTTCCGGGCGATAAAGTTGTCGCGTTCGTTAACGGCACTTTTAGCGGCATTGACGGGCAGGCGATTCGCATGAAAGCGTCCAGCCTCCAGGATTTGGCGTCCGATCCTTTAAATCCGAAGCCCGCCAATGTGAGGATCGTCGATGTGCCGCATGGACAATCCGTGACCGGTGAAATCGTCGATGCGGAACTGGCCAAGCACAAACCGATGTGGGCCTTCATGGCGCATTGGGAAACCGGCAGCGGCCGTGTCAACGACTTGCAAGGGTTTAATGACGCCTGCGCCAGACATGGCGTCATGGGTATTGTCGATGCTGTGTCCAGTCTGGGCGTCGCCGACTTCAGCATTGATGACTATCCGGCCATCGTGGCCTGGGCCTCTTGCCCGCAAAAAGGCATATTGAGCCTGCCGTTGACTTATGCCCCGGTCAGTTTCCGCGATGAAGCGATCAATCTTTTAGCCCGGCGCGGCTGTTACACTTATGTGCATCATCCTATTCTGGAAGCGCGCCATTGGGGGATTGTGAATGGTCAGGATGCGGCGCCGGTTTACCACCGTACGCATTCGTCCTATGCCGTGGCGGCGTTTCATGAAGCCTTGCGCATTCTGCTGACGCATACGGTCAAGCAAAAAGCGGCCGATTACGCTTATCATGAGTCGGCATTGAGGCAAGCCGTTCAGGCCATGGGTTGCGAAGTCACTTCCAACATGACCAGCCTGGTCGTGCTGAATTTGCCCGGCAATCTGGCAGGCAAGGAAAAAGAGCTGGTCGCCAATTGCCGCGCCGAAGGCTTTGCGATCTGGACGACCTTGTCGGAGCCTGTGCAAATACGGATCGGCATCCTGAATCAATTGACGGTTGAAGCGATTAGCGAGATCGTCAGCCGCTTCGCCGATGCCATGATCAATATGGGCGCGGAGATCGATAAAGAGGCGGTTATGCAGGGGCTTAAAGGGTATTACGCCGGTTAAGTCGCTTGTTAGACATAAAAAGCCCCTGCCGGTACAGGCCGGCAGGGGCTTTTTAATGGCGGGCTAGTGTATACGGTAAAACCTAGAACAAGCCGGTAATTTTGCCGTCATCGTCAATATCGATCCGCTCCGCCGCCGGCACTTTAGGCAGGCCCGGCATGGTCATCATGTCGCCGGCAATGGCGACGATGAAGCCGGCGCCATTGGCCAGCCTGACATCCCTGATTTCGACCGTATGGCCGCTAGGTGCGCCTTTGGCGTTCGGATTGGTGGAGAATGACATTTGCGTCTTCGCCATGCAGACCGGGAATTTGCCATAGTCGGCTTCCCAGGCCGCCAATTGCCCCTTGACCTTGGCATTGGCCGTAACGCCCGCCGCGCCGTATAGCTTGGTGGCGATGGCTTCGATTTTTTCCCACAGGCTCAGGTTCTCGTCATAAACATAGCTGAAGCCCGGTTTGCGGTTGTCCACAATATTGACGACTTCCCGGGCCAGTTCTTCGGCGCCGGCGCCGCCTTGAGCCCAATGTTTGGAAACAACACATTTGGCGCCGAGGGCTTCGCACTTCGCTTTCAGCAACGCGATTTCGGCATCGGTATCGAATGTGAAATGGTTGATGCAGACTACGCAGGGCAGGCCATAATGGTTGTTGATATTGCTCAGGTGGCGCTCCAGGTTTTCAAAGCCTTTTTCCAGGGCCGCCAGATTTTCGACATTCAGTTCTTCCCTGGCTACGCCGCCATGGAATTTCAGCGCTCTGACGGTAGCGACCAGCACGACGGCCGATGGCGTCAGGCCGGACATTCGGCATTTGATGTCGATGAATTTCTCGGCACCCAGGTCGGCGCCGAAGCCGGCTTCGGTGACCACATAGTCGGCCAGTTTCAGGGCCGTTTTGGTGGCCGTGACCGTGTTGCAGCCGTGCGCGATGTTGGCGAACGGGCCGCCGTGGATGATCGCGATGTTGTTTTCCAGCGTCTGCACGAGGTTCGGCTTGATCGCATCCTTTAACAGGGCGGCCATGGCGCCGTGCGCTTTCAGGTCGCGGGCATAAACCGGCGTCACTTTGTCGGATTTATAGCCGATCACGATACGGCCGAGACGTTCTTTCAGATCGGCGCGGCTGGTTGCCAGGCACAGAATCGCCATGACTTCGGAGGCGACGACAATATCGAAACCGTCTTCGCGCAGATAGCCATTGGCAGGGCCGCCCATGCCGACGACGATATTGCGCAGGGCGCGGTCGTTCATGTCGACGACGCGTTTCCACTGGATGCGCCGGGGATCGATGTCCAGTTCGTTGCCGTGGTTGATGTGGTTGTCGATCAGGGCTGACAGCAGGTTGTGCGCCACGCCGATCGCATGGAAATCGCCGGTAAAATGCAGGTTGATGTCTTCCATCGGCACGACTTGCGAATAACCGCCGCCGGCAGCGCCGCCTTTGACGCCGAAGCACGGGCCCAGGGAAGGTTCGCGCAGGCACATCATGGCTTTTTTGCCGATGCGGTTCAGGGCATCGCCGAGGCCCACCGTGGTGGTGGTTTTGCCTTCGCCGGCCGGCGTCGGGCTGATCGCGGTCACCAGAATCAGCTTGCCGTCTTGCTTGTCGCTGAGGCTGTTGACGTATTCCAGCGACATTTTCGCTTTGTAATGGCCGATAGGGTCCAGATGCTCGGCGTCAATGCCGTACTGCTCTTTGACCAGCCCGATGATGGGCTTCATGTTCGCTTTCTGCGCGATTTCGATATCAGACATGGTACCTCCCGATCTGATGTGATTTTTCAATTCAATAAACGTCAAAAGCCTGCTTCATCGGATATGAAGCAGGCCCTGGGCTTGATCTGTTTTACAGCTTATTCACCGTACACAGGGAAGCGAGCGCACAGTATGCTGACTTTTTCGCGGACTGCGGCGATGACGTTTTCGTCCTCCATATTTTCCATGACATCGCACATCAGGTTGGCGATTTCGATCATTTGCGGCTCTTTAAAGCCGCGCGATGTCGGCGCAGGCGTGCCGACGCGGATGCCGCTGGTGACAAATGGCGATTGAGGGTCGTTGGGCACGGCATTTTTATTGACGGTAATATGCGCTCTGCCCAAGGCGGCGTCGGCGGCTTTGCCGGTGATGCCTTTGGGAATCAGCGAAACCAGCATCAGGTGATTGTCGGTGCCGCCCGAAACAACATCAAAGCCGCGATTCATGAAGACTTCGGCCATGGCCTTGGCGTTCTTGATGACTTGCTGCTGGTAAATGCGGAACTCGGGCTGCATGGCTTCCTTGAAAGCCACGGCTTTGGCCGCAATGACGTGCATCAAAGGGCCGCCCTGAATGCCCGGGAAGATGTTGGAATCGAGCTTTTTCTCCAGTTCCGGGTTGCTCTTGCACATGATGAGGCCGCCGCGAGGGCCGCGCAGGCTTTTATGCGTGGTGCTGGTGACAACGTCGGCGTAAGGCATCGGGTTGGGGTACAGGCCGGCGGCGATGAGGCCCGCCACATGCGCGATATCGACAAACAGATAAGCGCCGACTTCATCGGCGATTTCCCTGAAAAGCGCCCAGTCCATGACGCGCGAATAGGCGGAGAAACCGGCCACGATCATTTTCGGGCGGTGTTCCTGCGCCAGACGTCTGACTTCATCGTAATCAACCAGGCCGGTTTTCGGGTCCAGGTGGTACTGTACGGAATTGTAGATCTTGCCGGAAAAGTTGGGTTTGGCGCCGTGCGTCAAATGGCCGCCATCGGACAACGCCAGGCCTAAAATGGTATCGCCGGGCTGAACCAGCGCCATGAATACGGCCATGTTGGCTTGCGAGCCGGAGTGGGGCTGTACGTTGGCGTAATCGGCGCCGAACAGTTCTTTGGCGCGGTCAATTGCCAACTGCTCGGCCTTGTCGACAAATTCGCAACCGCCATAATAACGCTTGCCGGGATAGCCTTCTGCATATTTGTTGGTCAATTGAGAGCCTTGGGCTTCCATCACGCGCGGGCTGGTATAGTTTTCGGAGGCAATCAGCTCGATGTGATCTTCCTGGCGGCGACGCTCTTCTTCCATCGCCCGGAACAACTCGTCATCAAAACCGGCGATTGTCATGGATTTTTTAAACATTTATGTCTCCCGATATAGAGTTTTTGTATTCAAGATTGTGGATGGATCAGTAATACCTGCAGGTCGGCAACATTGGTCCCGGTTGCGCCCGTGTCAAGTAAGTCTCCGGCGGTCTTTAAGGCGTTATAGGCGTCGTTGTTATCCAGCAGCGCTAGCGGGTCAATGCCGGCGTGCCGCATGCGCTGGATCGTGTCTGGGTCAACCAGGGCACCGGCTGCATCGGTCGGGCCGTCGCGGCCGTCAGTGCCGCCGCTCAGAAAGGTCCAGTTGCCTGTTAAGCCATGTTTCTCGGCAGCGCAGGCGAAGGCAAGCGCCATTTCCTGATTACGGCCGCCGCGTCCGTTGCCTTTCAGCGTGACTGTCGTTTCGCCGCCTGCCAATAGGGCAACCGGTCTTGCGATGCCGTTAGCGATGAGCTGCTTGACATGAATGACTAACTTTTCAGCTTCGTCTCTGGCTTCGCCGCAGAGATGATCGCTATACAGCTTGGCTTCGTAACCAAGGGCTTCGGACGCTTTCATAATTGCGCTGACGCTGATGGCATTGCTGCCGATCAGCGTATAAGCGGTATTCTTGAAGGCTTTGTCGCCCGGCTTTGGCGTTTCGGGCAGGTTGCCTTGCAATCCCTGTTCCAGATGGCGCCGAACATTGGCAGGCACTTGGTCCCATACGCCTTTGGCTTTGAAAACATCGATGGCGTCAGCGAATGTCGTAGGGTCAGGTACGGTAGGTCCGCTGGCGATGGCGCTTAAATCGTCTCCCAGGACATCGGATAAAATCAGCGCATGCAGATCGGCCGGCACCGCCATTCTGGCCAAGCCGCCGCCCTTGATCCGGGACAGATGCTTGCGTACGCAGTTGATCTGGTTGATGTTGGCGCCAGAGGCCAGCAGCAGATCCGTCGTGGCGATCTTCTCTGCCAGCGTAATCGATGGCACCGGATAGGGGATCAGCGCCGAACCGCCGCCGCTGACCAGCACCAGCACGAGCTCATCCTTTTGCGCGCTGCGGACCTGCTCGGCAATCAATTGTGCGCCTTTGAGCCCTGCCGCGTCGGGCAACGGATGCGCCGCGCCGATGACATCAAAATTATCGACGGCCGTTTCATTTTCATAGTTGGTCACGGCGATGCCCCGGCCTGCCAGCAGATGCGCCGGAATAATTTCCTGCGCCGCCCTGGCCATGGCGCAGGCCGCTTTTCCGAAGGCGATCAGGTGAATTTTTGACCACCTGCCCAGTCGTTTCTGATTGCCGTCATTTAAATTTAACCGAATTTCGATATGATGATTGCCAGCAGCAAGGCTGCGCTTAACGGCTTTATAAGGATCGGCTGCCTCAACGCCGGCTTGAAAAATGCTGAGTGCATTTTTTCTGATGGTTTCGATTGAGGCTTGATTGGCATAATTGCTCATATCGGGCTCTGCAGGATGATCAAGCCATTTCCATAGCGAGAGCAAAGATGTTTTCGGCATCAAAAACCTGTCTGTTGTCTTCAAACAGTTTGGCTATGCAGGCGCGATGTAAGGCCAGTTTCAACGTGCCGAAGCCGATGGCGCCCCAGATGATTTTGCCGTGGCGCTCGATGCCTTTATCCATCATGTCGGTGCCGCCGATACCGACCGGTGGCGTCGCGTTGGCGTCAGCCATCATTTCGATATGGGGGTTGTGTTGCCATTGCTCGGCCGTGAGCAGTTCGACACCCGCCTTGCCGGTCGCAAAAACGATATTCGCGTACTCTATGGCTTTGGCTCGGGCCTCGTTATCAGCCGCTTCCACAGGTATCAAGTCAACGCCGAAGCGCGCTTTCATGGCGTTGCAGGCCTGGACGGCGCGCTCCATCGAGCGGGAAGTCAACGAGACTTCGGCCCCTTCCTGCGCCAGCATGACGGCTGCGCGCTGGCCTACCGGGCCTGTGCCGGCCAATACGACGGCTTTTTTACCGGCTATCGTGCCGCTGGTAGCCAGTTTGGCCACGCCTGCGGCCGCAGTCGTGTTGCTGCCGTTGCTGTCCAGCATGATGGAAACCTGGAAACCGGGGAAGAAATGTTTTTGTACGGCTGCAAAGAGTTCCTGGCCTGCAACCATGTCGCTGCCGCCGACGAAAATGGCCGTGTTTTTCTTTTCTTTAGGTGCGCGCGTGAAAATAGTGCCTTCCACCAGGGAAGTGATGTTGTCCGGTGTCAGGCCCCCGTACCCGATTACATGATCCGCACCGCCATCATAGCCTACAACAGTATCGAAAACGGAGGGGTGAGCGTCTGTATCGAATTGGAATAGCAGTTTTTTCATTAACTTACCTGAAAGTGGTTGGAAAATTACCCGGAAATACGATTCTTAAATCGCGGCATTATACTCGATAAACCTTTCAGTGCTCCATTTAAGCATTACTTTATGCAGCATTGATGGGTGGCGCTCATAATTCGGCTTGTTTTGTAGGTTAAGGGCTTATTAGGTTGCGTGGAGCGTGGGCTTTTCGTTATTATTTAAAAAATTGTGCTGTAGTCATGTAGTATGGATAGTATGGGTATTAAATAGATATGTGGTGTCGGGAATAATAAGAGAGTTGGATGTATATGATTTCCGATCGTTTGGAACTTAACCATAAGTTCTGAAAAACATTACAGGAACTAGGAAAACAGATGAAAACACCCGTTCATATTGCGGTTACAGGTGCGGCAGGACAAATCAGTTATTCATTGCTATTTCGCTTGGCGGCGGGCTCATTGCTTGGCCCCGAGCAGCCTATTGTTCTGCATTTGCTGGAAATCCCGCCGGCTATGAATGCTTTACAGGGCGTCGTCATGGAATTGAAGGATTGCGCTTATCCTCTGCTGCATCGCATTGAAGTTACTACCGATCCTAAAGTGGCGTTCAGAAATGCCGATTATGCTTTTTTAATTGGCGCGCGTCCGCGCGGACCCGGAATGGAGCGAAAAGATTTGCTGGAAGTTAATGCAGAGATTTTCGCGATCCAAGGCAAGGCTTTAAATGAAGTAGCCAAGCGAGACATAAAGATACTGGTAACAGGCAATCCGGCCAATACCAATGCCTTGATCGCTATCAGCAACGCGCCGGATTTAAGACCGGAGAATTTTTCCGCCATGAGCCGGCTGGATCACAACCGGGCGATAAGTCAATTGGCCGAGAAGTGCGGCGTGCTGCCGTCCGATGTAAAAAACATGGCCATCTGGGGCAACCATTCCACTACGCAGTACCCTGATCTGCATCATGCCAAGGTCAAAGGCCGGGATGCCTTGTCGCTGGTTGAGCATGACTGGTTTGTCAACGAGTTTATACCTACCGTTCAGCAGCGCGGCGCGGCAATCATTAAAGCCAGAGGCGGGCAGTCCAGTGCCGCATCGGCGGCTAATGCCGCGATCAATCAGATGGGCAACTGGATCTTGGGCACCAAGGCAGGCGATTGGGTCAGTATGTCGTTATTGTCGGATGGCAGCTACGGTATCGAGCCGGGTCTGGTGTATTCTTATCCTGTTACGGTCGCTAATGGCCAGGTCAATATCGTCAAAGGGCTCGATATCAACGAATTCAGTATGCAAAGAATGAAGGCTACGGAGGCTGAATTAAAACAGGAAAGGGATTCGGTCAGGCATCTGCTTTAGACGTTTTTTCTGTGGAAACAAAAAAGGGCGGGTTAAACCGCCCTTTTTTAATTAAACGACCCGATCGGGCGGCTCCTGGCCTGCAAAAAAGGCCGCCAGATTTGCCAGTACTTTTTCGCCCATGGCCGTGCGCGTAGCAATAGTGGCGCTGCCTAAATGAGGCAGTAACGATACGTTGTCCAGCGTCAGAAATCCTTCATCAACGTTGGGCTCGCCTTCGTAGACATCCAGGCCGGCGCCGGCGATTCTTTTTTCCCTCAGGGCTTTGATTAATGCTTTGCTGTCGACGACATCGCCGCGCGCCGTATTGATCAGATGCGCTGTCGGCTTCATCTGATTAAGCCGTTCTTCATTGATTAAATGACGCGTTTCGGCGCCGCCCGGACAGTGCAATGAAACGTAGTCGGATACTTGCAGAAGCGCTTCAATGGTATCGCAACGGGTCGCGCCCAAGTCATCAACAACTTGCTGATCTGCGGCGCGAGGGCCGAAATAATAGATTTTCATACCGAAACCATGATGAGCTTTTCGCGCCATGGCTTGCGCGATGCGGCCGAAACCGATCAAGCCCAATGTGGCGCCCGTGACATCCGAACTCATCATATGGGTTGGGCACCAGCCGGTCCATTGTCTGGCGCGGACCAGCCGATCGCCTTCGGCGCCGCGCCGGGCCGACATCAATAATAAGGTCATGGCGATATCGGCCGTGCTTTCGGTCAATACGCCGGGCGTATTGGTGACGACCAGGCCTTGTTCCCTGGCGGCATTGATGTCGATATGGTTGAAGCCGACGCCGAAATTGCCCAGAATTTTGCAGCGCTTGTTCGGGGCATTAATGACTTCCGCCGGGAATGAGTCGCAAACGGTCGGGCAGACGGCATCGTAGTTTTGCAATGCATCTTTGAAATGAGCGGCAGACAGCGGACGGTCGTATTCATTTAAAGTAACGTCATAAAGTTCTTTAAGCTTGGCTTCAACGGACTCGGGCCACTTGCGCGTGACGAAGACTTTAGGTTTGCTCATTAATATCCTCCAGGTAACGACGGGTATTGATTGTTTGGGATTTTGAAAAAGGTAACGCCATAAAGCACAAAGGCATCGCCGTTAAAAAAAACGGGATGCCTTTGTTCGGGGTTCTGGCTGATTACGCAGTCGCGTTATTTTGCTGTGGACCGGTAATATTCAATCGCAGCGCCAACACCTGAACCCGGCTTGATATCGAAGCCGTTATCCAGCATCGCCATTTCAACGCCGGCGATCGCGCCCAGCATGGACACATCATTCATGTCGCCGAGATGGCCGATGCGGAAGACTTTGCCGGCCACTTCTGACAGGCCTGCGCCCAACGAGATATTGTACTTGCTGAATGCAGTGCTGATGACAGCGCGGGCGTCTTTGTCTTCAGGCACGACAACTGCAGAGACCGTGTCAGATTCAAAGCCGGGTTGTGCGCATAGTTTCAAGCCCCATGCGGCAATTGCTTTACGGGTGCCTTCGGCCAAGCGATGGTGGCGCGCATAAACGTTTTCCATGCCTTCTTCCAGCAACAGGTCCAGTGATTTACGCAGGCCGTAGAGGATAGGCAGTGCAGGCGTGTACGGTGTATAACCGTCTTTGTTGGCATTCATCTGGTCTCTCAAGTCCAGGAAGCAACGTGGATAGGTGGAAGCTTCAGTGGCTTGCAGGGCTTTCTGGCTGAAAGCTAAAAACGCACCGCCGGCTGGCAGCATAAAGCCTTTTTGTGAACCGCTGATAGCACCGTCAACACCCCATTCATCCATCCGGAAATCCAGGCTGGCGATTGAGCTTACGCCGTCAACGAACAGCAGGGCAGGGTGATTGGCTGCATTCATGGCTTTGCGGACGCCGCCGATATCGCTGGTAACGCCGGTTGCTGTTTCGTTGTGGGTTGCCAAAACAGCTTTGATTTCGTGCTTGGTGTCTTCTTTCAGGCGGGCTTCCAGTCTGTCCAGAGGAATGCCTTTGCCCCAAACTTCTTGATGAATTTCAACATCAAAGCCCAGTCTTTTTGCCATTTCAGCCCACAGATGGCTGAATTGGCCGAAGCGGTAGATCAATACTTTATCGCCTGGGTTTAATGTGTTGGTCAAGGCAATTTCCCAGCCTGCAGTGCCGGTTGCAGGAAAAATAAACGCCTGCCCGGTTTCTGTTTTAAATACTTTTTTCAGGTCCTGCAAAAGAGGCGTCAGCAATTTAGGGAAGATAGGTGAGCGATGATCTTCCATATTGACATGCATAGCGTTCAGAACTTCACTTGGCACATTGGTAGGGCCAGGAATATATAGGTGGTTACGACCAGCCATTGTATCGCCTCTTTAAAAATAATTAGTTAAATATCAAATTAGTATAGAGATGAGCTTTAAATAAAGCTCAAAAAAACGTCCAATAATGACATAGCCGCTATAAATCGGCAAGAACTGATTGGCAATATGTGCTTTAAAAATTGACTTTGACGACTCTGAAAGTAAAATGGAAGGTTAATTTATGCCCGGCTTAAGCCGGTAAAGGCCGTTCAAGCACTGAAATCAGAGTTCTAAGTTTAATAATACAGTTGGAAGGTATCAATGAGTCACACATTATATGAAGCGTCCGTTCAACGGGTTCAACGCTGTGAGCTAGCTGTTCCGGGTTCTAACCCCGGAATGTTCGAAAAAGCGTTGAAGAGCGGCGTGGATTTCATCTTTCTTGATCTTGAAGATGCGGTTGCTCCCGATGATAAGCTGCAGGCACGCAAGAATGTCATCGAAGCAATCAATGATCTCGATTGGAAAGGTCATGGAATTACTCTTTCAGTTCGTATCAACGGCCTTGATACCCAGTATATGGTGCGCGATGTGGTTGATCTGGTCGAGCAGGCCGGCAGCAAGATTGACACCATCCTGATTCCGAAAGTCGGGGTTTATGGCGACGTCTATATGGTTGAGGCGATGCTCAATCAATTGGAAATGCAGCAGGGCCTGAAAAATAAAATCGGCATTGAGGCGCTGATCGAAACGGCGCTGGGCATGGCCAATGTCGAAGACATCGCCCGCAATGGCGCTTCCGGCCGTCTGGAAGCCCTGCATTTCGGTGTGGCCGATTATGCGGCCAGCAATCGCGCCAGAACCACCAATATCGGCGGCTTGAATCCTGATTATCCCGGCGACCAGTGGCATGCCGCAATCAGTCGCATGACCGTCGCATGCCGCGCATTCGGCTTGCGCCCTATTGACGGCCCATTTGGCGACATCAAAGATCCCGAAGGCTATAAAATGGCCGCAAGACGCGCGGCAGCGCTCGGCTGCGAGGGCAAATGGGCGATCCATCCGTCTCAGATCGAACTGGCCAATGAAGTGTTCACGCCGCCTGCGGCAGAAGTCGAAAAAGCACAACGCATACTGGCCGCTTTAAAGGAAGCGGCGGCGCAGGGCAAAGGCGCAGCGGCGCTGGACGGCCGTCTGATCGACGCGGCGTCGGAAAGAATGGCGAACAATGTGGTAAGAGCCGCCGAAGCCATTGCTGCAAAAGCCGGGATTAATAAATAACAAAAAGAGACAAGGCCGCTTTGGCGGGCGGCCTATTGCTGATAATTTTTCAATATTATTTAGAGAGAGATGCTGTGGATATTCATGAGTATCAAGCGAAAGAAATTTTAAGCGGTTACGGGGTTAAAATCGCTGAAGGTGGGATGGCTTACAGTCCGGAAGAAGCAGTACAGCGCTCCAGGGAAATCGGCGGCAATGTCTGGGCTGTAAAGGCACAGATTCATTCGGGAGCTCGTGGTAAAGCCGGCGGCATTAAAATCTGTAAAACAGACAGAGAAGTAGAAGCGGCCGCAGAGGCGTTGCTGGGCAAAAAATTGGTCACGCATCAAACAGGGCCAGCGGGAAAAGTCTGTTCAAGACTGTATATCGAAGCTGGAACCGATATCGCGAAAGAACTGTACTTCTGTTTCCTGGTTGACCGCAGCTCCGAGCGCATCGTTATGGTGGGTTCAGCGCAGGGCGGCATGGAAATTGAAGAGCTGGCCGAAACCAATCCTGAAGCCATTACCAAAATTTATATCGAGCCTGCGGTTGGCCTGCAGGACTATCAGGCGCGTGAAATGGCGTTCGCTCTGGGTATGGACGCGGCCATGCTGAGCCATGCTGTCAAAACGATTAAAGGCTGCTACCGTGCACTGCGCGATCTGGACGCCAACATGGTGGAAATCAATCCGCTGGTCATTACCGGCAGCGGCGAGCTGGTCGCTCTGGATGCGAAAATGGGCTTTGACGACAATGCGCTTTTCCGTCAACCGAAAGTGGCCGAGCTGCGCGATAAAACGCAGGAAGATGCGCGCGAGATGGCCGCGGCAGACCGCGGTTTGAGCTATGTCGGCCTGGACGGCGACATCGGCTGCATGATTAACGGCGCCGGTCTGGCCATGGCGACGATGGACATGATCAAACTGGCCGGCGGCGAGCCAGCCAACTTCCTTGATGTGGGCGGCGGCGCGTCAGCCGAGCGTACTGAAAAAGCTTTCCGTCTGGTATTGGCCGATGAAAACGTCAAAGCGATGCTGGTCAATATCTTCGCCGGCATCAACCGTTGTGACTGGATTGCCGAAGGCGTCGTCGAAGCGGTCAAGAAAATCGACATGAAAATTCCATTGATCGTGCGTTTATCCGGCACGAACGTAGAAGAAGGCTGTAGAATTATTGCTGAAAGTGGTTTGCCTATCATTACGGCAGAAACATTGGCAGAAGCTGCTGAAAAAGCCGTTCAAGCGCGTAATGAAGCTGTCGCAAAAGCTGGCTAAGGGGAAACTATAAATGGCTATTTTAATTAACGAAAACACACGCATCATTGTTCAGGGCTTCACCGGTAAAATCGGCACTTTTCATGCTCAGGACATGATTAACTACGGTTCCAACGTTGTCGGCGGCATTACGCCGGGCAAAGGCGGACAGACGCACCTGGGGCTGCCTGTCTTCAATACGGTTAAAGAATCCGTGCAAAAAGCTGGCGCCGAAGCCAGCATCATTTTTGTTCCTCCCGCTTACGCAGCCGATTCGATCATGGAAGCGGCCGACGCGGGCATCAAATACTGCGTAGCGATCACCGACGGTATTCCTACCCAGGACATGATGAAAGTGAAAAATTTCCTGCGCCGTTTCCCCGAAGAGGAAAGAATGGTGTTGACCGGCCCTAACTGCGCCGGCACGATCAGCCCGGGACGCGCCATGCTCGGTATTATGCCTGGGCACATCTATATGAAGGGCAATGTCGGTATCGTCGGACGTTCAGGTACTTTGGGCTATGAAGCTGCCGATCAGATGAAACGTTTGGGCATCGGCGTTTCCACTTCGGTCGGCATCGGCGGCGATCCTATCAACGGCAGCTCGCACCGCGATATTCTGGAAAAATTCGAAGAAGATCCGGAAACCAAAGTCGTAGTCATGATCGGCGAGATCGGCGGTCCGCAAGAAGTCGAAGCCGGCATTTTCGCCAAAGAAAACATGAGCAAACCGGTTGTGGCTTACATCGCCGGTTTAACTGCGCCCGAAGGCCGCCGCATGGGGCATGCCGGCGCGATTATTTCATCGGCTGGCGAAAGCGCGGCCGAGAAAGTCGCCATACTGAAAGATCTGGGTGTGACGATTTGTCCGACTCCGTCTTCGATGGGTGAAACGGTTGCGGCTGTATTGGCTAAACTATAAGCTTAGACATTTTTTACAGCAAATAGAAAGCCGCAGCCTGTTACCGCAGGCTGCGGCTTTTTTTGTTTTAAGAGCATGAAATTTATTAATTTGAACTTTGCTTGACTGATGCGCTGAATATTTATAAAAAAAATCTTTCGGCATCAAGAGGGGTGTTCATGAAAAAGCTATTTTTTGCATTATGGCCGGACGATGAGACCAGACAAAAACTCGTGCAGTTACAGCAAGCCATTGATGCCAAAGGAATAAGGCGAGTTCCTGGGCAAAATCTGCATGCCACGTTGGTATTTTTAGGCAATGTCGATGAAATCACTGAAACAGCAATCCGACAGCGCGTTGCAGGCATTTCCGGCGAACCGTTTACGTTGACGTTCGACCAGTTGAGTTACTGGCGCAGGCCCAGGATTTTATGCCTGACCTGCCGGCAATTCGGGCCGGAGGTGGTGGCATTGGCGGAAGCGCTGGATAAGGCGGCGGCCGATGGCGGCGTGCAAACCGACACGCGGCCGTACACGCCGCATATTACCCTGGCCAGACAAGCCCGAGCTATTGAACAGGATTTTTCCCCCATCATCTGGCGCGCGGAATCATTCTGCCTGATGGAATCGTGCAGCGAGCCCGGCGGCGTCTATTATAAAGTGCTACAGCAATGGCCTCTGTCCGAACGCAACCTAAAACAATAGCGATAGCTGCCTTCTTATTTTCTCCAGAATTCAGGCACGAACAGGATAATCATCGAGAAGATCTGCACGCGGCCCAGCAGCATGGCAATGATGCAAACGCTGGTCTGGAAATCGGTTAAGCTGGCGTAATTAGCCATCGGCCCTACTTCGTTAAGGCCGGGGCCGGCGTTGTTAAAACTGGCGATGATGGCCGTGAACGCGCTGAGAAAATCCAGGCCGCTCAGCAACAGCAGGAAAACCAGGATCACGATACTGATGAAATACAGAAAAATAAATCCGGTTACGGATGCGACAATATTATGGCTGATGATATTGTCGCCAATTTTCAAAGGCTTGACAGAAAAAGGATGAATGAATTTATAGAGTTCCAGGCGTGATTGCTTCACCAGAATAATCGTGCGGATCATGCGGATGCCGCCGCCGGTAGAGCCGGAAGAGGCGGAAATACAGCTCAGGAACAGCATCCACATCGGCACGAAAATAGGCCACTGATTGAAATCCTGAGTAGAGAAGCCACTGGAAGTGGCAATGGTGATCAGATTGAACGAAGCATGGCGCAATGCGGTGAAATAGTCCGGATAAGTGCCCGCATGCCACAATACCGCAGCCGTTGCAATGCAGCTTAAGAGGATCAGCATCAGAAAGCTTCTTGCCTCCATATCCCGGGCATAAGGTTTTAAAGTCCGTTTTCGGAGAGCGATAAAGTGAGTCGCAAAATTAATGGCGGCCAGTAACTGGAATGCAGACAGTACCATTTCGATGGACAGCGAATTAAAAAAACCGACATTGCTGTCATGTGTGGAAAATCCTCCCAGACTCATCGCGGCAAAGGCATGGCAGATTGAATCAAACCAGTCCATGCCGGCCAATTTCAAGGCAATAATGCAGGCTAAAGTATAGCCGGCGTAAACCATCCACAGGGCTTTTGCCGTCTGCGCTATGCGCGGCGGTAACTCGGACTCTTTTACCGCCCCGGGCGCTTCGGCCTTATATAACTGCATGCCGCCGATGCCGAGGATCGGCAAAATGGCCACCGCCAGAATGATGATGCCCATGCCGCCGATCCAATTCAGTTCATGCCGCCAGAGGTTGATCGACATCGGCAAGTGATCGAGGCCGGAAAGCACGGTTGAACCCGTCGTGGTCAAGCCGGAGACAGTCTCGAAATATGCATCGATAAAGCTGATTTCCGGCATATGGATCATGAACGGCAGCGTGCAAAACGCCGGAATCAGCGACCATGTCATGGATACCAAGAGAAAGCTTGTTTGTCTCGATACTTTTTTAGTCGTGCGCAAAGTCGGAAAAAACATTAAAGCGCCCAACACCAAAGTAACCGCAGTGCTTTCAAAAAAGCTGATCGTGGCGCCGTCATGGCTAATCAGGGATGTCATCAGGCAGGTCGCCATCAAGGCGCTGAAGCCTATAGTGACCAGGCCAAAAATATGGATGATAGTAAAAATGACATTCATGAAAAGGCTTGAATTGGATGATAGTTTGGAAGCACAACTACGATAAACAGAGTAAAAATTCGAAATACGACAGGGTCCAATGATTTTTGGGCATCGTCGGCGCAGTTATTTGTTGAGAGGCTGGAATTTCTGCTCGATATAAGAGACCAGTTTCTTATCCAGTGCAAACATGACAACATGGTCGCCTTCCTCGAAGACCGTGTCGTGGTGGATGGAAATAACCTGCCGGTCGCGGATCAACGCACCCAATACGATGCCTTCCGGCCACTGAATGGCGTCTACTTGCAGCCCTACTACCGAGTTCTCGCCATTGCCTTTGTGCGCGATGGCCTCGATTGCTTCGGCGGTGCCGCCGCATAAGGAACTGACGCGCGCCACATCGCCGCGCCTGAC
The DNA here is from genome assembly GCF_036553575.1 of Methylobacter sp. Wu1. NCBI lineage: Bacteria > Pseudomonadati > Pseudomonadota > Gammaproteobacteria > Methylococcales > Methylococcaceae > Methylobacter > Methylobacter sp. Wu1. Next base: position 16,568 of record NZ_JAZHOC010000031.1, read on the forward strand.
GTATTTCAGGATGCTGCCCAACGTTTCAACGTTGGGCTGGACAGCCACGTCGATGCCGGTGCCGGGCAGTAACTTTGTGTAAGATCGGTTGTTGAGCAGGCATATTGCCTTGCGAACGCCCAATTGTTTCGCCAGCGAAGCCGAGATAATGTTTTCGCCATCATGGTCGGTAACCGCACAGAACAGATCGGTTTTGTCGATGGACTCATCGAGCAGCAGGGATTCATCGGTGCAGTCGCCCTGCAGTACCACGGTATGATCAAGGTCATTGGCGATTTTCTGGGCGCGTTCCGGATTCCGTTCGATGATTTTGACCTGATGGTCTTTTTCCAGGGCCAGCGCCAGACGCTTGCCGATATGTCCGCCGCCGGCAATGATGACGCGCTTTAACGGCGCTTCCAGTTTCCGCAGGTCTTTCAATACTCGCTGCACTTCCTTGCGCGGGGCTACGATGAACACCTCGTCGCCGGTAGCGATAAAGGCCTCGCCATTCGCGACCAGAGGTCGTCCTTGCCTGAAAATAGCCGCTATGCGAATTTTGCCGCCTGACAGGCGATCTTTCAGTTCCTTGATTTTTTTGCCGGTTAAAAAGCCGTCCGGGCCCACTTTCAACGAAAACAGCCGCACCAGTCCGTCGGCGAAATCGGTAATCTGCAAGACGCCCGGCAGTTCAATCAGATTGCGTATCGATTCCATGACGATCTGTTCCGGGCTGATCACGATATCGACAGGGATGCCGCCGGGAGCGAACAGTTTGGGGTTTTGCAGATAATCGATGGCGCGGATGCGGGCGATTGTCTTCGGGCGGCTATAGAGCTTGTTGATGATCGTGCAGGCCAACATATTGGTTTCATCGCGGTCGGTTACGGCAATGACCATATCGGTATTATATACGCCAGCTTGTTCCAGAACGCTGGGGTGGGCGGCATTGCCGGCGACCGTGGCGATATCGAAGCGTTCCTTCAAGGCATCCAGCAGATGGGTTTTATAATCGATGACAACAATATCGTTTTCTTCGCTCGCCAGCGCTTCGGCGACCGAAGCGCCGGTCATGCCGGCGCCAAGAATCAGTATTCTCATAACAGTATCAGCAACCCAATGAGGTTTGGGGTCTTGTGGACCCGACACACGATAAAATCGCGCAACTTTATAGGTGTTTTCGGTTTACCGCAACAAAAATAAAATGACTCGGAGCAGAATGGTCAGGATATCTCCGGATAATCCTGGTCAATGGTTTTGATTTGGCTGGTGAATTGGCCCTGCGCGAGGCGAGTCTGGATCATGTCGCCTGTTTTTAGCTGGTCGGTAGACCTGATAATCTGACCGGACGGCAAACGAACAGCCATGGCATAGCCTCGGTTCAGCGTCGCCAGCGGACTAACGGCATGCAGGGTATGGCTGGCATTCAAGAACTGGTGGTTCAATTCCTCCAGCCGGCATCGGATAGCAATGGCTAAACGCTCGCTCAAGTACTGCTGCCGCTGTTTATGACTGTTTATCGTAATGGTGGGGTTGTGTTGCCACAATTTGGCTGTCTTGGCTTCCAGCAGGCTGGCATGCTGGCGCAGTCCGACATGCATGGCCTGGTGAAGCCTTGATTCCAGTTCGCCTAGGCGCTGCGTGTTCCTTGCCAGTTTCTGGCCCGGATGCTGCTGTTGCAGTCGTTTGCTGAGCCAATCCAGAGATTGCTGAGTCTGGTTCAGTTTTCGCTGTAGTAGCTGATACAGTCGCGATTCCAGATAAATGAATTGTGACAGCCAGGCTTGTTGATCAGGGACGGCATGCTCGGCGGCGGCCGATGGCGTCGGTGCGCGCAGGTCGGCTACAAAATCGGCAATGGTGAAGTCGGTTTCATGGCCTATGCCCGTGATGATCGGGATATCGCTGGCAAAAATGGCGCGCGCCACGATCTCCTCATTGAATGCCCACAAATCTTCCAGCGAACCGCCGCCCCGGCCAAGAATGATCACATCGCACAGGGCCTGCCGGTTGGCGGTGGCGATGGATTTGGCAATTTCATGTTTGGCATTGTCTCCCTGTACGGCCACCGGATAGATAATGACCGGCACCGCCGCGAAACGCCGGCGCAGGACGGTCAGAACATCCCGGATGGCGGCTCCCGACGGCGAAGTGATGATGCCGATGGTTCTGGGCAGAACGGGCAGGCTTTGTTTATGGGCGCTGTCGAACAGGCCTTCCGTCAACAGTTTGAGCTTCAAGGCGTCAAAAGCCCGTCGCAGAGCGCCATAGCCGGCTTCTTCAATTTGTTCGACGATAAGCTGATAATCGCCTCTGGGCTCATAAAGGCTGACTTGCGCCTTGACGATGACCTGCTTGCCGTTTTCGGGTTTGAATCCGAATTTGCGCTGGTGATTTTTAAACAGGGCGCAACGGATCTGGGCATTGGCATCTTTCAGCGAAAAATAAAGATGTCCGGAAGAAGGCGTGCTTAAGTTGGAAATTTCGCCTTCGACCAAAACGGTCAGGAAATAGTCGCTGAGTAGCTGGCTGGTTTCCCGGTTGAGCTGTGTGACGGTATATATTCTGCGCTGAGTGGATGAGGGAGTGATCGTCATGAGATGATTTTAACACTTCTTGCTCTTTCAGTTTGCATTCGTGTCTAGTTGTACAGCCAAGGCTTGGTCAATTACCGGTGACTGATAAAATTTCGTATGCTATTGAATCGCCTATTGTAAAATAAGCGACTTTTATGCATGAATTAAGAGGTGTGCGTTGGCGTGGTTGCTGTTGTTTTCTGCGGGATTCGCAGAAATAGTGTTTGCTTTGAGTCTTAAATATAACGAGGGTTTTACCAAACTGTGGCCCAGTATCATTACCATGATCTCGGGCGGTTGCAGTTTTTATCTGCTGACGCTGGCCATTAAAACCCTGCCGCTAGGAACCGCTTATGCGGTCTGGACAGGCATGGGCGCTGTAGGTGTAGCGATAATCGGAATTTTTCTATTTAAGGAATCGACGGAGCTATTACGATTACTGTCCATCGCTTTCATCATAGCAGGCATTGTTGGACTTAAATTAACGGATAGTCAGTAACGTGTTGCATCTCATTTTTCAGTCACCGATAGAAGTAGCCGTTCTGGAACGCATTGAGCTTGGAGATGCCGTGGTATTTCTTGAAAACGCCGTATTGCGATTGTTAAAGAATGGTTTGTTAAGTGAGAAATTAACGCAACTGCTCAGTACGAACCGCTTGTGCGTTTTATCGGAGGATGTGGCCGTGCGCGGCATTGCCGCCGATGAGCTGGTCGAAGGCATCGACATCATCGATTATGCCGGGCTGGCCGAGTTAACCGTTGACAATCATGTGATTCAGTCATGGGCTTGATGGTTCACGGCCGGACTCTGGAAGTAACCGATCAGGGCTTTCTGGTTAATGCCGGCGACTGGGATGAAGAGGTCGCAAGGCGGCTGGCTGAATCGGATAATATTCAGCTGGATGAACGCCACTGGGAAATCATCCTGTTCATCCGCGACTATTATCAGCAGTTCAGGCACTTGCCGAATGCGCGGGTTTTTACCAAGGCTGTTGCGAAGGCATTGGGCGAGGAGAAAGGCAACAGCCGGTATTTACATAAACTTTTTCCAGAAGGGCCTTTGAAATATGCCTGCAAATTGGCCGGATTGCCCAAGCCGCCGACCTGTTTGTAATCACCCTTGTTTAAAGCGGTGAATCAGGCGCCGTTCTTTTTTGTTTGGTTTGTGATCTCTGTGGTTAAAGCCGAATAGCTCTCGCTGTTCACGCTGTTGGATTATCTGCTGCTGACGTTTTTCCTGGCTTTCGGCGCTTTCCTCATAGAGCAGTGCCGCCTCTTTCGCCGGACGTCGCTGCTCGCTGAGCGCAATGACGGTAATGTCCCAGGTGTAGTTGTCCTTGCTGATGGAGAGTTTTGCGCCGGGCCTGATTTCCTTGCTGGGCTTCGTGCGTTGATCGTTCAGGTGGACTTTGCCGCCGGCTATGGCGTCAGAAGCAAGCTTGCGCGTTTTAAAAAAACGCGCAGCCCATAGCCACTTATCCAGACGTACAGATTCGAGTTCTGTCACGCTTTTACTTCATTGCCGTTGTCTGACCAGGCTTTAAATCCGCCGGCCATGCTGACGGCTTTGCTGTATCCGATCTTGTTCAGCGCTTCCGCGGCCAATGCCGAGCGGCCGCCGGTCTGGCAGTAGACGATGATTCTGTCGCCCTGCTTCTCCTGAAAATCGGGATGCGCGCCTATTTTGAATTCCAATACTCCGCGTGGAATATTGACGGCTCCGGGCAAGTGCCCCGCCTCGTATTCGGCCGGCTCCCTGACGTCCAGAATCAGACTCTTTCCGAGTTCGTTTTTGGCATCATCAATGTTGATTTCAGTGATATGTTGCTTGGCTTGGGCAACAAGATCCATTGGGGTTAAAGTCATGGTCGTCTCCTGAAAAAATAAAAAAATATATTAGCAATAAATAATATTATGCTGCCAGTCTTTTTTACAGATTAAACAGTGCGCCTGCGAAAACAATGACTTGAGGCAATCAGGGGCTTGGGTGACCACTGAACGGTCACCCGGAAGACAGGGTTAGCTCATGTGCTTTTTTAATTCTTTCGGCAGTGAGAACACGACTTTTTCTTCTATGCCTTGAATTTCGGTAATGGTTTCGCCACCCCATTGCTTGAGCTGATTGATGACTTCCTGGACCAGAACTTCCGGCGCCGAAGCGCCTGCCGTGACGCCGACTACGTTAACGTTGTTGAACCATTCCTGCTTCATGTCTTTCGCCGTGTCGATCAGATAGGCCTGTTTGCCAAGCTGTTCGGCGATCTCGCGCAGGCGGTTGGAGTTGGAACTGTTGGGCGAGCCGACGACGAGGATGAGGTCAGACGTTTTAGACAATTCATAAACTGCATCCTGGCGATTCTGGGTCGCATAGCAGATGTCGTCTTTTTTTTGCTCCTGAATGCCGGAGAAACGCGCCCTTAAGGCATCAACCATGATCTTGGTGTCGGTCATCGACAAGGTCGTCTGGGTGACGTAAGCCAGATTGTCCGGATTGTTGACTTGTAATTTTTCAACGTCTTCCGGCGTTTCGACCAGATAAATGCCGCCGTTTTCGGTGCATTTTTCGTATTGTCCCATCGTGCCTTCCACTTCCGGATGGCCGGCGTGGCCTATCAGGATCACTTCCCGGTCGGATTTGGCATGTTTGGCGACCTGTAGATGCACTTTGGTAACCAGAGGGCAGGTGGCATCGAAAACGGTCAAATTGCGCTCTTCAGCTTCTTTCTGTACTTGTTTTGAGACGCCATGCGCGCTGAAAATCAGGTAGGAGCCGACCGGTACATCGGTTAAGTCTTCAATGAAAACAGCGCCTTTTTCTTTAAGTCCTTCAACCACCGTACGGTTATGGACCACTTCATGGCGAACGTAAATCGGCGCTCCGAACGTTTCCAGGGCCTGATCAACAATTTCGATAGCCCGGTCTACACCGGCACAGAATCCTCGAGGGTTAGCGAGTACAATTTGCATATCTTGACTTCTTTACTTGGTTAATTTTGCTTATTCTAACTCAACATTGTGTCCGACACGATAATTCCATCGGTATCGGCATATAAAAAATGATCTTTCTTGAAAGCGACGCTGGCGAAATAGACAGGCATATCGCGCTCGCCATGGCCTCGTTTGTGGCTTTTCAACGGATGCGTATGCAGCGCGCGTATGCCGATAGGCAATTGGTCAATGATGGCGGAATCGCGCAGACAGCCATAGATAATGATGCCTTGCCAGCCATTGTCAATGGCAAGCCTGGCCAGGTTGCTGCCCAGCAGGGCGCAACGGTGCGAGCCGCCGCCGTCGATAACCAGTACGCGGTTTTCGACTTTCTCTTCCAGCGCCTGTCTGACCAGTACGTTGTCTTCGTGGACTTTCACTGTGGTGATCTGGCCGCAAAAAGCCGGATTGGCGCCATAGGATCTGAACAGGGGCTCGGCAATCTGGAAATGTTCTTCTTCGGAGTGCGCATCGCAAAGGTCTGCAGTCGTGAAATTCATAGTCTAAACCCAAGGTATAGGGCGACCGGATGGAGATCGCCCATGATTATTAATGGATCAGGCGAAATAACGCGCGATCAGTCCGTGGTTGCCGGTGGTTTCAGGCATCGGTATCCTGACTTCATAACCGCCGCCCGGAGCCTCCAGCATATCGCGGCCGTACATGTCCAGCATGCGCTCAACGGTAATGTCCTGATTGCCTTCCGGCAGAATCAATTCGATTTTATCGCCGACCGCAAACTTGTTTTTGACATCGATCACAGCCAGGCCGCTTTCCTTGTCATAACTCCGGATTTCGCCGCAGAACTGCTGCTGATGGCTTTTTGAATAGCCGGTGATATAGTTCTGGTATTCATGGGTATGGTGACGCTGATAAAAGCCGTCCGTATAGCCGCGGTTGGCCAAGTTCTCCAGTACGCCGATCAGTTCGGGCCGGAAAGGGCGGCCGGCCTGCGCATCGTCAATGGCCTGACGGTAGGTCTGCGCCGTGCGGGCAACGTAATAGTGCGACTTGGTGCGGCCTTCGATTTTAAGGCTGTCCACGCCGATCTCGACCAGACGCTGTACGTGTTCGATGGCGCGCAGGTCTTTGGAATTCATGATGTAAGTGCCGTTTTCATCTTCCATGACCGGCAGCAGTTCGCCCTTGCGGCCTTCCTCTTCGAGGAAATAAACCTTGTCTGCCAATGGATGCCGGTCCGCACCGCCGCAGCTGGCTGTGCTGATGTCGGACATAGACAGGGAGCCGCCGGCCAGCACGTAATCGCCTTCGGCGTTTTCATGCGCAGGCAGGGTATCGTATTTCCAGCGGCAGGAGTTCGTGCAGGTGCCCTGGTTAGGGTCGCGGTGATTGAAATAGCCTGACAGCAGGCAGCGGCCGGAATAGGCGATGCACAGCGCACCGTGTACAAACACTTCCAGTTCCATGTCGGGACAGCGCTGGCGGATTTCCTCGATCTCATCCAAAGACAGTTCGCGCGACAGAATGATGCGCTCGACGCCCATCGCTTGCCAGAATTTTACCGTGGCGTAATTGACGGTGTTGGCCTGCACGGACAGATGGACAGGCATGTCGGGCCAGGTTTCGCGCACCATCATGATCAGGCCCGGATCGGCCATGATCAGGGCATCTGGTTTTATGGCGATAATCGGTTCTATATCGGCCAGAAAGGTTTTGATTTTGGCATTGTGAGGAATCACATTGGTGGCCAGGAAAAATTTTTTGCCCAGCGCATGCGCCTCATTGATGCCCTTGGCCAGATTATCTTCAAGAAAATCATTATTGCGCACTCTGAGGCTGTAGCGAGGCTGCCCGGCATAGACGGCATCGGCGCCGAAGGCAAAGGCATAGCGCATGTTTTTCAGGGTTCCGGCGGGGGAAAGCAGTTCAACTTGTTTCATGTAATCTATATAAATGGTCTTGATTGACTATATTCTATCGTAATTCGTGATGGTTAAGGGATATAGCTTAACGTCCGGCTGTCGGCTAAAGTTACAGCGCGGGCGGACGTCTGAACGGTTCCCGCTATTGGACAGGATTACTTAGCCATTTAGGAGCGTATCATGTGGGTGATATTATTCATCATAGCTCTGCTTTTTGTCTTGGGCGGCGCTTTAATCTTACTCAGAACGGCAAAAATGCCGAAAATTCCCAAAAATGTTAAATCTCAGCCTTATGAGGAAGACAAGGAAGATGATTGGTAGCAGGAGCTTAAGGTGTCGATTGGGTGAGGTCGGGTTTTTTTTCGCATTCGGGCTTCATTTCGAGAAAGGATTTCAATGTTTGCGCATCAGAACGCGAGCATGCCGCGCTTGCGGTTCCGGCGGGTGAGGCAGACGGACAAGCAGGCGTTAAAGCGATGCTCGGGCTAGTAGCTAAATTCAGTTAGCGCGGCTGGCTCGTCGTTCTCAAGGTAAACGTAACCGGCCCGTCATTGACCAGCGCAACCTGCATATCAGCGCCGAATTGGCCGAATTCGACAGGCGGATAAGCGGCTTTTGCCAGTTGCTGCAGATAACTGAACAGCTGTTGTCCTTTTTCTGGCGATGCAGCCGGGGTGAAACTGGGGCGATTGCCGCTATTGGTATCGGCTGCCAAGGTGAATTGCGGGACCAGCAACAGGCCGCCTTTGATATCGCGCAGACTCAAATTCATGCGATCATTGTCGTCGGCAAAAATGCGGTAGTTGAGTATGCGTTCCAGCAGGCGCTGTGCGTCTTTTTCGCTGTCCTCTCTCTCAACGGCGACCAGTGCCATGATGCCTTTGTCGATCTGGCCTATGATTTCATTGTTGACGGTGACTTTAGCAGTGGTGACGCGTTGGATGATTGTGAGCATCAGGGTTGTAAAGGTTGGGGTTGGAAAACAGATTGTCTTTAATCATTATAATACAGGCAGGTTCATGAAGTTTTTACTGATTTTATTGCTGGCATGGCCGTCCTGGGCCGGCGCTGAAATCTTCCAATGGAAGGATGACCTTGGCAATCGGCATTTCTCGGATCGGTCATCTCCCGAGGCAAAAATCGTCGATATCAAGCCGGGCTATTCCTTTTATCGGGTCAAAAAGGTTTTCGACGGCGATACGGTGCAGCTGGAAGATGGTCGTAAGATTCGCCTGTTGGGCATCAATACGCCGGAAGTCCGGCACAAAAATGAAGACGCCCAGGCCGGCGGCAATGAGGCGAAGCAGTGGCTGATCAATAAGTTGCAAAACAGCAAAGTCCGCCTGGAAACCGATGTCGAAGAAACCGATAAATACAAAAGAACCCTGGCGCATCTGTTTACCGAGAACGATGAGCATCTCAATCTGCAACTGGTAGCGGCAGGGCTGGCAGCCGTCAGTATTTATCCGCCCAATCTGTTGCATGCCGAGGAGTTGATTAAAGTCCAGGATCAGGCCGAGCAGGCCAGGTCGGGCATCTGGCAGCGCGTCGAATATGCGGCCATGCCGGTCAGCAGCCTTGCCGATCGTGAGCGCGCGGGATGGGTACGATTGGTGGGCAAGGTCGTTAATATCCGCAACAGCCGGAAATACAGTTATCTGGAGTTCTCCAGCCGGTTTGAAGCGCGCATTGAACGCCAGTGGCTGCCGTTATTTCCGGACATGAACGGCTATCTGGGGAAAGAGATCGAGGTGCGCGGCTGGCTCAATAAAAACAAGAACGGCTTTTCGATGTTGATTCGCCATCCCAGCGCAATCAAGCTGCGGCGCCTACCAGACCGCTAACGCACCCGGCAAAAAGAATTCACTGACCAGCATCTGCCGGCGCCGAATGGCGTAGACGGTTCTTCTGCCCCATACCGGCCCGTTAATGCCGGCTTCGGCAATCGCGGCCCGTGTCCAGATAGCAGGAGTGGCGAGGGCCACGTCCATTTCCAGGCGTTTAAGCTTGGGATAGGAAAAAATCACTTCGCCCAGCGGACGGCTGCCCAGATGCGACAAGCTGCGCTTGGCGGCTTTGAGGGTTCGGGTCGGGATGATGGTTCTGGCCAGAATCAGCGGCTTGCCGTCGGCATGCAGCAAAACTTCACGGATTAAACTGTAGCGGCTTTCAGGCAGTTTCAGCAGCCTGCGCTCGCTTAGAAAAGGTGTGCTCCATTGCTGCTGAAGCACTTTAACGGCGACGGCACTGCCGTAATAATCGCGCAGACGCTGCGTCAATGAGCCTGTTTCATAAGTCCAGGACTGAACATCTTTGGGAAGACAATGGCGCGTACCCTGGCGATTCTCAAACCAGCCGGGTTCCTGCGTGAATAAAAAGCTTCTGGTGGCCAACGGGTCTAAACCTCTGCATAGTCTGTAGCATCGCCCAGCCAGCGATCAATCAATGGCTGTACGGCTTCGGGCGAGTCATTGAAAAAAATGTCCGCTATCTGCTGGATATTATCCAGTAAATCCGAGTCGCGGGATAAATCGGCAATTTTAAAATGCGCGGCGCCGGTTTGCCGGGTTCCCATGACTTCGCCCGGACCGCGCAGTTGCAGGTCTTTCTCGGCGATCACAAAGCCGTCGCTGCTGTCCCTTAAAATGCCCAGCCGCTGGCGCGCCGTATCGGACAAGGGCGATTGGTACATGAGCAGACAGTAACTGTCGCCTTCGCCGCGGCCGACCCGGCCGCGCAGCTGATGCAGCTGAGACAGGCCCAGCCTTTCGGGGTTTTCGATGATCATCAGGCCGGCATTGGGCACGTCGACGCCGACCTCGATGACGGTCGTCGCAACCAGCAGATCGAGCCGATGCTGCTTGAAAGCCTGCATGACGGCCTCTTTCTCGGCCGCTTTCATGCGTCCGTGCACCAGGCCGACGCGCACATCCGGTAGGGCCTGGGTCAGTCGTTCGGCGGTTTTTTCGGCCGCCTCGCACTGCAACGCTTCCGATTCTTCAATCAGCGTGCAGACCCAGTAAGCCTGTCTGCCCTGAGCGACCCAGTTGCCGATACGCGCGATGACCTCGTTACGACGCTCGGCAGGAATGACGCTCGTGACGACCGGCTTTCTGCCCGGCGGCAGTTCGTCGATGATCGAGATATCGAGATCCGAATATTGCAGCATGGCCAGCGTGCGCGGAATCGGGGTCGCGGTCATGACCAATTGATGCGGACGCAGCCCGGTCTGCTGGCCTTTCTCCCTGAGCGCCAGCCGCTGGTGCACGCCGAAGCGGTGTTGTTCGTCGATGATAACCAGGCCCAGCCGGTGAAAGTTGACGCTGTCCTGAAACAGGGCGTGCGTGCCGATAATGATGCCGGCGCTGCCGTCGGCCAGGGCTTGCAGGGCGTCTTTTCTCGGGTTGCCTTTCAGTTGGCCGGTCAGAAAGAGCACTTGCGTCTGGAAGTTTGCAAACCAGTTGCTGAAGTTGCGGAAATGCTGCTCGGCCAGCAATTCGGTCGGCGCCATGACCGCAACCTGAAAGCCTGCCGACAGCGCCAGCAGGGCCGCATAGGCGGCGACGACGGTCTTGCCGGAGCCGACATCGCCCTGAACCAGCCGCATCATTGGGTGGTTCCGGCTGCAATCGGCCTCGATTTCGGCCATGACGCGCTGTTGCGCGCGGGTCAGGCTGAAGGGCAGGGCGCAGATGAAATGTTCGTTGATGGCCGGATTGACAGAGAATCGGGGCGCCTGCCAGATTCTGGTTTTGTTTCTCGATTGCCTGAGACTCAGGTGATGCGCCAGCAGTTCTTCGAAGGCCAGCCGTTTCAATGCCGGTACGCTGCCGTTTTGCAGGGCTGCCATTGAGATCGATTCATCCGGCGCATGCAGGGTTTGTATGGCTTCCAACAGGGAAGGGTAATGGTAGCGCTTTAATACGGTCTCTGGAATCCAGTCCGGCAACAACTGATTTTCAGAGGTGCAAATGGTTAGGGCCTGCTTGATGGCTTTTCTTAATGTCGCCTGCCTGAGTCCTTCGGTCAGAGGGTAAACGGGCGTCAGGCAGGTTTCGGTAACGCAGCTGTCCGCGCTTGAAATGACTTTATATTCGGGGTGAACCATTTCGAACCCGGCAAAGCCGTGGCGCACCTCGGCAAAGCAGCTGATCAGCGTGCCCGGCTGCAGCGCATTATGCTGGCTGGCGCTGAAGTGAAAAAACTTCAGGCTGATGAATCCTGTGCCGTCGCTGATGCGGCAGACTAGGCTTTTGCGGCCCCGGGGCAGAATATCCGTAAATTCGACGCGGCCGCAGATCAGCACAGTCATGCCCGGCGTCAATGAGCCGATAGGGTAGACGCGCGTGCGGTCTTCATAGCGGTGCGGCAGGTGGAAAATCAGATCCTGAATCGTGCGGATGCCGAGTTTCTCCAGACGCAGGGCGGTCTGGCCGCCTATGCCCGCCAATGACGCAACCGGTTGATTCAGATAATACGGGTTTTTCATTGGCGGATTTTATAAAGGATAAGCTTCGCCTGGATGAGTTACGCGTCCAGTTGCATGATCGCATCCATTTCCACGCCGGCATCTTTAGGCAGCGCGGCCACGCCGATCGCAGCGCGCGCCGGATAAGGCGCCTGAAAATAGCGGCCCATGATCTCGTTGACGATAGGGAAGTGCGACAGATCGGTTAAAAATACGTTCAGTTTGACGATGTTGGACAGATCGCCGCCGGCCGCTTCGACAACTGCTTTCAGGTTTTCGAATACCTGCGTGATCTGCGCTGAAATGTCGCCGTCGATGATGGTCATAGTGGCCGGAACCAACGGGATCTGACCCGAAAGATAAACGGTATTGCCGACTTTAACCGCTTGCGAATAGGTGCCGATGGCCTGAGGTGCTTTATCGGTCTGGATAATTTCTTTTGTCATTGTTATTCCTGTGTATCAGTTAGCAGAATGGTTAAATAGCGGGGTGAAAATCGCGTGTACCTGTGCATATTATAAGGAATCTGGCGGAAATTTTCTCGGGCCCCGTGCGGGCAGGCTGTCAGGCTGGCTTGAAATGCTGTTGTGCCCGTCTCAAAGGGCAATAAATTCGCCCCTACAAACCTGGATATAGCGGAAAGGTGAAGATTGATTTTTGAATTGGATGCTGAACTATCGGGCGCTTTGACGCTAAGCGAGTGTCTGGTTTCTAAGCTTTTACCCGATTGATTTTCAGCACAATCGATAACTCCTTCAGCCTGCGCATGATCTGGGCCAGATGCACGCGGTCCTTGACCGTCAGCGTGATCAGGTCAACCGAAACGCGGTCGTCCTGATCGACCACGGAGACATTTTCGATGTTGGAATTCAGTTCCGAGATGGTCGAGGCAATGGTAGCCAGCGAGCCGCGCTGATTCAGTATTTCTATGCGAATTTCGGCCGGAAAATCGCCGACGGCGTCCGGACTCCATTCGACATCCAGCCAGCTGGCCTGTTTTTTTCTGGCTTCGATGCGGTTACGGCATTCGTGATGGTGCACAACAATACCGCGGCCGGGATTGAAAAAGCCGATGATCGAATCGCCCGGAATAGGCCGGCAGCATTTCGCCAGCGTAATGACCATGCCTTCCGTGCCTTTGATAATCAGAGGATTCCTTACGCCGCTCTCGCTGGTGTCGAGTTTGACAGCCGCATGCACATCATCCTGCGTGAGGCGCTTGGCGATCAGGAACGGCATTTTATTGCCCAGGCCGATGTCTTCGAGCAATTCTTCCAGATTGTGCATGGACATCGCTTCAAGCAGTGCCATGATACGGACCTGATCGATGTTTTCCAGATGCAGATGCATGGCTTGCAGCTCTTTTTCCAGCAGTCGACGGCCGAGATTGATGGCTTCCTGCTGTTTAAAATGCTTCAGATACGTGCGTATGCTGGAGCGGGCCTTGGCGGTGATGACGTAGTTGAGCCAAAGAGGGTTGGGCCGGGCCCAGGAGGCGGTAATGACTTCCACCGTGACGCCGTTTTCGAGCGTCGATTGCAGCGGCACCAGTTGTTTGTCGATGCGGGCGGAAACGCAGGCGTTGCCGATATCGGTATGGACGGCATAGGCAAAATCGATGATGGTCGCGCCGCGCGGCAGTTTGATGATGCCGCCCTGGGGCGTAAAGACGAACACTTCCTGCGGAAACAGGTCGACTTTCAGGTTGTCGATGAATTCCAGCGAATCGCCGGCCGACTTCTGGATTTCCAGCAGTTCGCGCAGCCATTCGTTGGCGCCGGCCTGGAATTTCTCGGATTTGTCGTCGTCGGATTTGTACAGCCAGTGCGCCGCGATGCCTGATTCCGACATGCGGTGCATTTCGTGCGTTCTGATCTGGATTTCAATGGGCACGCCGTAAGGGCCGATCAGTATGGTGTGCAGGGACTGATAGCCATTGGCCTTGGGCAGTGCGATGTAGTCCTTGAAGCGGCCCGGAATGGGCTTGTACAGATTGTGTACGATGCCCAGGACGCGGTAACAATTGTCAACGTCGTCGCAATAGATCCTGAAGGCATAGACATCGAAAACATCCGAAAAGGAAATCTTTTTGTTCAGCATTTTCTGGTAGATGCTGTAAAGATTCTTTTCGCGTCCGGCGACCTCGCAGTGCAGGCCGGCTTGTTCCAGACGGTTTTTTATCGCGCTTTCAATGGTGTCGACGATCTTGCGACGATTGCCGCGGGCTTTTTTGACCGCATTTTTCAAAATGGCATGGCGCACCGGGTACATGGCCTCGAAGCCCAGCGATTCGAGTTTGTGCCGGATATTGTTCATGCCCAGGCGGTTGGCTATCGGGGCATAGATATCGAGCGTTTCGCGGGCAATGCGGCGCTTTTTTGCGGGCTTCATGGCGCCGAGCGTCTGCATGTTGTGCAGCCGATCCGCCAGTTTGACCATGATCACGCGCAAATCCTTGGCCATGGCCATGAACATCTTGCGGACATTTTCGGCCTGGGCTTCGGCATGCGATTTGCTGTCGATTTTGGTGAGCTTGGTGACGCCGTCGACCAGTTCCGCCACTTCCTGGCCGAACTGTTTGGCTAATTCTTTCTTGCTGACCGGCGTGTCTTCAATGACATCGTGCAGAATGGCCGCCATGATGCCGTGCGCATCCATGCGCATTTCAGCCAGGCTGATGGCAACGGAAATAGGGTGGCAAATATAGGCTTCGCCGGTTTTGCGAAATTGGCCGGCATGAGCGGCGGCACCGAACTCATAGGCGCGGACAATTTCATCGATCTGAGCCTGATCCAGATAGTCGCCCAAGGTCTCGCACAAACGCCGGATCAGTTTGTCCTGAGGGCGTTCCAGTTCGATAGTGTCGGCGACTATATTTAACATGGATTCAGCGATTAAAACATGGTGCTGGTATTTTCGTGAGTATCGACAGTACGGTGCAGCTTGTTGACATTTTCAGTCGTGACATGACCCGCCGCAATTTCGCGTAAAGCGACAACCGTATCCTTGTCTTTATTGCGAGCGACAAATTCATCAGCACCCTTGCTGAGTTGACGGGCTCTGGTACTGGCTAATAAAACCAGTTTGAAACGGTTCTCTACGTGATCTAAACAATCTTCAACTGTGACTCTGGCCATTTTTAAACCTAATAAATTAAGAGATCAGTCCATTCGACAGGACTGACAGGGATCCGTTTCATTCAGCCGTTGAGCTAAATGAAATAAAGAGGCGATGCATTATATAAAAAACACCGCCCGACTTAAACCTCTAGGCGCGTGATTTTAAAATGGAAACGGCCGGAAGTTCTCTGCCTTCGAGAAATTCCAGAAACGCGCCGCCGCCGGTAGAGGTGTAGGAGACCCGATCGTTGATGCCGTATTTATCGATCGCCGCCAGCGTGTCGCCGCCGCCGGCAATCGAGAAGGCACTGCTTTCGGCGATGGCCGTAGCCAGGGACTTCGTGCCGTTGCCGAACTGATCAAACTCGAACACGCCGACCGGGCCGTTCCAGACAATGGTGCCGGCCGATTTCAGCAGTTGCGCGTAGTGTTTGGCCGTTTCGGGGCCGATATCCATGATCATGTCATCGGCTTCGACGTCCTCGACTTTCTTGACCGAAGCGATGGCGGTTTCCGAGAATTCCTTCGCACACACGACATCGGTCGGTACAGGAATATCAGAGCCGCTGCGCTTGGCCATCTCGATCAGTTGCTTGGCTTCGTCAAGCAGGTCTTCTTCGTACAGCGATTTGCCGACAGGAAAGCCTGCAGCCGCAATAAACGTATTGGCAATGCCGCCGCCGACGATCAGCTGGTCGACTTTTTCAGACAACGACTTCAGCACTGTCAGCTTGGTGGAAACTTTAGAGCCGCCGACGATCGCGACCAGCGGTTTGACCGGCGTTTCCAGCGCTTTGCCCAGTGCGTCCAGTTCGCTGGCCAACAGAGGGCCGGCGCAGGCGACAGGCGCGTATTTGGCGACGCTGTGCGTCGAGGCCTGCGCCCTGTGCGCGGTGCCGAAGGCATCCATGACAAAGATATCGCAGAGCGCGGCCATTTTCTTGCCTAACTCGTCACTGTCTTTGCCTTCGCCGGCATTGAAGCGCACGTTCTCGCACAGCACGACTTCACCCGGCTTGATGTCAATGCCGTCCAGCCAGTCTTTCTCCAGCCTGACGGGTTGATCGAGCAGTTCCGATAAGTGCTCGGCTACCGGCTTTAATGACGCCTCTTCCGAATATTGGCCTTCAACCGGCCGGCCCAGGTGCGATAACAGTATGACGGCGGCGCCGCCTTCCAGGGCTTTTTGAATGGTTGGCAGGCTGGCTCGAATGCGGATGTCGCTGGTGACTTTGCCGTTTTTCACAGGCACGTTCAGATCCTCACGGATCAGTACGCGTTTGCCTGACAAATTCAGATCGACCATTCTTTTAATCGACATAGTAGACTCTCCTGTTTATGTTATTTATTGGTATTTTTTTGACAATTATTTCAGACAAAGTCCGATTATGATTTGGCCTTGTACTGACTTATCGAAATAGCACCGCCACGCTGATCACGACGGCGCTGGCCAGGATAGCCCATACCGTCCGGCGGTGGTTGCTTTCCATTTGCTGGCGCAGCAGGGCGAGTTCGCGGTTATGCGCTTCGGCATTGGGCCTTGCATGCGCGGCATTGTCCAGGGCTTTATAAATCAGCGAAGGGACTTCCGGAAACTGCTCGGCCAGTTCCGGGAACTGTTTGATGATTCTGTCGATTTTGGCTTTAGGGCTCATGCGTTCATGAAACCATTTTTCCAGAAACGGTTTGGCCGTTTGCCACAAGTCCAGATCGGGATAAAGCTCGCGCCCGAGGCCTTCGATATTGAGCAGCGTTTTTTGCAGCAAGACCAGTTGCGGCTGCACGTGCATGTCAAAGCGCCGCGCGGTCTGGAACAGACGCAGCAGCAACTGCCCGAAGGAAATGTCCTTGAGCGGCTTTTCGAAGATCGGCTCGCACACGCTGCGTATGGCCGATTCGAATTCTTCTATGCGCGTCGAGCCGGGTACCCAGCCGGATTCGACGTGCATTTGCGCGACCCGGCGGTAATCGCGATTGAAGAAGGCCAGGAAGTTCTCGGCCAGATAGCGCTGATCGGACAAGGACAATGAGCCGACGATGCCGAAGTCAACGGCGATATATTTGGCCGGCAGATCGACGAAGATATTGCCGGGGTGCATATCGGCATGAAAAAAGTTGTCGCGGAACACCTGGGTGAAAAAGATTTCCACGCCGCGTTCGGCCAGCAATTTGAAATCGGCGCCGCCTTCGCGCAGCGCTGCGATTTCGCCGACCGGAATGCCCTGAATGCGCTCCATGACCATGACTTTCTGGCGCGTCAGCGGCCAGTGGATTTCCGGGATGTAAATAACGTCCGAACCTTCGAAGTTGCGGCGCAATTTGGCGGCATTGGCGGCTTCGCGGATCAGGTCAAGCTCGTCCAGCGTTGTTTTTTCAAATTCGGCAACGACTTCCAGCGCGCGCAGCCGCCTTGCGTCGGGCCAGAATCTTTCGGCGAAGCGGGCCAACTCATAAAGCAGGCCTACGTCGGAGTGGATGCGTGCTTCGATATCGGGACGCAGAACCTTAACGACGACCTGCTCGCCGCTGTGCAGCACGGCCGTATGAACTTGCGCGACCGAGGCCGAAGCCAGAGGTTCCTGATTGAACTCGGCAAAGGCTTCGGAAACAGGCATGCCGAGTTCCTGTTCAATAATGCCGCGCGCGACTTCGCTCGGAAACGGCGGAACTCTGTCTTGCAATTTGACCAGTTCATCGGCAATGTCATCGGGGAGCAGGTCTTTCCGGGTCGACAGCGCCTGGCCGAATTTGACGTAGATAGGCCCCAGATCTTCCAAGGCGCGACGAATACGCACGCCTCGCGGAGCAGTTTGCCGCTTGAGCCAGTAGTTGGGGGAGAAAACGGCCAGGAATCGAACGGGGCGGAATAAATGGGTTTTTAAAACGATCTCGTCCAGGCCGTGAAAGACCAGAACCCAGTTAATATGGATCAGGCGCAATAATATTTTAGGGCGGATCACGTATTTACCTTTGGTTGTAGAGTGGGCGCGGCTTTTCGTGCCCACCGGAGAGGATGTCAGTAGAGCAAGACCGGTTTTATTTCTGCTTTAAACTCGCCAGTGCATCGTCCAGACGTTCAATCCGGCTTGACAGGCGGTCAAAATCGGAGCGCAGTTCATCAACTTGTCGACAAAAAATATCCATTTCCGGGGCGGCCGGCAGATCGCGCGTTTCTTCCTGCAGAAATTCCGCCGCGTTCAGCCGGAAAGTTTCAATGGAATCTTTTCCCCAGCGTTGGCCGGCGCGGAAAAACCGGCCGATCTGATGTGCGATGATATCGCCGGTGTAGTGCGACAGTTTTTCTTCCAGATCGATGTCCAGCTTATCGAACAGTTCCTGAAATTTGCGGCCGGTGTGCATGTCGCCTTCAATTTTCACTTCACCGGAGAAAATGGAGCGCATCGGTTTTGAGCTGAGCCCCATCAGGCCCAGCGCCCAGATCGAGCCGGTGAGGCGGGTGTCGGGTTCGCCGACGAAGTGATCCAGACACTGGATGGATTCCGTCGTCGGGCACAGGTAAACGGTTTCATTGAACGGTAGGATCGTAACGGCGATGACTTTGCCGGCCAATGGTTCCAGAAAATAGCGGCTATCCGGGTCCAGGGAAAGGTACTGGTTGAGCGCGGTTTCCAGTACGCCGGCCAGCAACGGTTTGATCGCCATGCTAGATTTTATAACCTCTGTGTATGGCTACGATGCCTTGCGTCATGTTGAAATATTCGCAGCGCTCAAAGCCGGCATTTTCCATCATTTTTTTCAGTTCATCCTGTTTCGGATGCATGCGGATGGATTCGGCCAGGTAGCGGTAACTGTCTTCATCCTTGGCTACGACTTTGCCGATTTTGGGCAGCAGATTGAATGAATAAAAATCGTAGACTTTTTCGGTCACTTTGTCGGTCGGGTGCGAGAATTCCAGCACGATGACGCGGCCGCCGGGTTTCAGCACTCTGTACATGGAGCGCAAGGCGGCATCCTTGTCGGTTACATTGCGCAGGCCGAAGCCTATGCAGACGCAGTCGAAGGTATTGTCTTCAAAAGGCAGGCATTCGGCATTGACCTGGGCATAGCGGATATTGCCGACCAGTCCTTTGTCGATCAGGCGGTTGCGGCCCGTGCGCAGCATTTCGGAGTTGATGTCGGCCAGCACTATCTGGCCGTCCTTGCCGACGCGTTTTTCGAACAATATGGTCAAATCGCCGGTGCCTCCGGCCAGATCGAGCACGCGCTCGCCTTTGCGCACATTGCTCAGTTGCACGGCAATGCGCTTCCAGATGCGGTGAATGCCCATCGACATCAGATCGTTCATGATATCGTATTGTCCCGCCACGGAATCAAACACGCCGCGGACCAGTTTGACTTTGTCCTCTTTGGCTACCTGTTTAAAACCGAAATGGGTGGTGTTGTCGTTTGTCATTGTCATGCTTGGTATTTTTTAATGTTCTGTCGATGCTTTGCGGTGATAGCCCGCCGCTTCCAGTCTATGGAGATAATCGGCCCATAAGATCTGATATTCGGCGCCTAGCGTGTACAATAAATCCCATGTGTAAATGCCGCTGCTATGGCCGTCGCTGAATTTCGGGGCAATGCCATAGTTGCCCACCGGCTTGATCTCTTCAATCGTGACGTCTTCCTTGCCGACCTGCAGCACTTCCTGGCCGGGCGCGTGACCGACCGTTTCAGCCGATTGCGTATAGACGCGCAGGTATTCATAAGGCAGCTTGAAAACGCTGCCGTCGTCAAAACTGATCTCCAGCAGGCGGGACACCTGATGCAGCTTTATCTCAGTGGGTAGGGTATGACAGGGTTGTACAGTCAGGCGCATGATTTACAAAATATAACGGCTCAGATCTTCATCTTGCACGAATTCGGACAGATGCCCATCAACATAAGCGGCATCGATGACGATGTTTTTCTCGATGAGGTCAGGCCCGTTATAGGAAATATCTTCCAGCAGTCGTTCCAGTATTGTGTGCAGGCGTCTGGCGCCGATATTTTCCGTTTTTTCATTGACCTGGAAGCCCAGTTCGGCAATCCGCTGGATGCCGTCGGGAGCGAATGTTACCGAGACGCCCTCTGTTGCCAGCAAGGCTTGATATTGTTCGGTCAATGAAGCATTCGGTTCGGTCAGAATGCGTACGAAATCATCGGCTGTCAGCGCATCGAGTTCAACGCGAATAGGAAAACGGCCCTGCAGTTCGGGGATCAGGTCGGAAGGTTTGGTCAAATGGAAAGCGCCGGACGCAATAAACAGCACATGATCGGTTTTGATGGTGCCGTACTTGGTACTGACAGTGCTGCCTTCAACCAGCGGCAACAGATCGCGCTGCACGCCTTCGCGGGAGACTTCGCCGCCGCTGCCGCCGAGCTCTGAGCGTTTGCAGATCTTGTCGATTTCATCGAGAAAGACGATGCCGTTCTGTTCCACCGCTTCCACGGCGCGCGCTTTAATGTCTTCTTCGTTGATCAGCTTGGCTGCCTCTTCTTCCTGAAGCACTTTCAAGGCTTTGCTGATTTTCATCTTGCGCGATTTTCTTTTGCCCGTGCTCAGGTTTTGGAACATGCCTTGCAACTGGTTGGTCATTTCTTCCATGCCGGGAGGCGCCATGATTTCGACGCCTAAAGGGGCGACATGTACGTCGATTTCTATCTCCTTGTCGTCCAGATCGCCTTCACGCAGTTTCTTGCGCATTTTCTGGCGGGTCGATTCCTCGGTATCGGACAGCATGCCGCTGCCGGCTCGCGGCAACAGGATATCCAGAATTTTTTCCTCGGCAGCGTCGTAAGCGCGGTTCTGGACCTTTTCCATTTCCGCCATGCGCGTCATTTTGACGGCCGTATCGGCCAGATCGCGGATAATCGATTCGACATCGCGGCCGACGTAGCCGACTTCAGTAAATTTAGTGGCTTCTATCTTGATGAAAGGCGCATTGGCCAGACGTGCAAGGCGGCGGGCGATTTCGGTTTTGCCGACGCCGGTAGGGCCGATCATCAGGATGTTTTTCGGAGTGATTTCTTCGCGTAAGGCGGCATCGACCTGCTGGCGGCGCCAGCGATTGCGCAACGCAATAGCGACGGAGCGTTTGGCGCTGGCCTGGCCGATAATGTGCTTGTCCAGCTCGCTTACAATTTCTTTAGGGGTCATCTGAGTCATTCGTTTACTCGTTAGGATCTGCGTCCAGTTCTTCTATGGTCAAATTGTGATTGGTATAGATACAGATATCGCCGGCTATTCTTAATGATTTTTCGACGATTTCGCGGGCGCTTAAATCGGTATTTTCCAACAAGGCGCGTGCGGCCGCCTGCGCAAAAGCACCGCCGGAACCAATGGCCATCAAGTCATGCTCAGGCTCAATGACATCGCCGGTACCGGAAAGAATCAGGGAGGTTTTGCCGTCGGCAATTGTCAGCAGGGCTTCCAGCTTGCGCAGGGCGCGGTCTGTTCGCCAGTCTTTGGCCATTTCTACGGCGGCGCGCGTCAGGTTGCCGCGGTGTTTTTCCAGCTTGCCTTCGAAATGTTCGAACAGGGTGAAGGCATCGGCCGTAGCGCCGGCAAAACCGGCAATAACCTTGTCATGGTATAGACGGCGCACTTTGCGGGCGTTGCCCTTCATGACCGTATTGCCCAAAGTGACTTGGCCATCGCCGCCAATCACCACTTTGCCGTCGCGGCGAACAGAAAGAATGGTTGTACCTCTAAAACTCACTTTAAAATCCCAAAGTTACGAATATGATTACGCCAATTCTACATGGTCTGGATTTAAATGTGGTAGAAAATAAAACAATTAACTATCGAACGACAGTTCTTAAGATGTCTGCGTTAATTGGAAGTTCAGCAAAGTAGGCTATGCTGAATGCATTTTTTAATGAAAAGGGCACTTTATGGAAGCGCTGGATCAAATTTCAACGACGCTGGCATTAACAATGGGACTGGCCTGGGCCAGCGGCATTAATCTTTACGCGACGCTGTTCATGCTGGGGTATCTTGCCAACACCGGCAATCTGAATTTGCCGCCGGATTTGCAGATGGTCGCGAACCCGATGGTGATGGGGGCGGCCGGGGTCATGTATTGCATCGAGTTTTTCGCCGATAAAATACCCGGCGTGGATACAGGCTGGGATACGCTGCATACGTTTATCCGCATTCCTGCCGGCGCAATGCTGGCGGCCGGCGCTGTCGGCGACCTGAATCCTGCGGTTGAACTGGCGGCGGCAATATTGGGTGGCGGTCTGGCGGCCGGCACGCATGCGACCAAGGCCGGCACGCGGGTACTGATCAATGCTTCGCCGGAGCCCTTCAGCAACTGGCTCGCATCCGTTGGCGAAGATATTGCCGTTATCGGCGGGATTTGGGCCTCTGTCAATCATCCGGGGCTGTTTTTGATAGCATTGGTATTGTTTGTCCTGCTGATGATCTGGCTGTTGCCGCGAATATGGGTGGGCATGAAAAAGGTATTTCGCTTTATTATCAAACTGTTCCGAAAGGAAGAGAGCCCGGTGAACGCAAATTCGCCGGAATGAAATCATTTTTTTATTGACGGGCCTAAGATAATCGGTTTTAATGGCGCTCTTTTTGTAGTGCCGCCCAGGTAGCTCAGTCGGTAGAGCAGAGGACTGAAAATCCTCGTGTCGACGGTTCGATTCCGCCCCTGGGCACCATTGCAAAAAATTAACAAGAAAAACAGCATCACCTCAAGAAGCCCAGGTAGCTCAGTCGGTAGAGCAGAGGACTGAAAATCCTCGTGTCGACGGTTCGATTCCGCCCCTGGGCACCATGAATTCCAAAGGCTCCGATTTATCGGGGCCTTTTTTATTTTGGCCTGCTTGTCAACAAGGCTCCAGCATAGAAAATCCCCCGTCCGCATTAAAAAGTCCCGACAAAGCCAGTCTGCATTCTCAATGTGTTTCTGCAATGAAAATATGTTCAGCTAGTGTTAAGAAACAAATTCTAGAATTGCACTAAAATAATTAAAAAGCTTAACGATATTTCCCCGTTAGGCTTTACTGAATCACAATTAAAGAGGGATACAATGAAAAAATTATTCATCTTGGCGCAATTGACTTTGGCAATAGCTGGATATTCTTCTTTCGCATCTGCCGATGGCCATCATCACCATCATGGGCATCATCACCATCATCATGGCTGGGATTATCATCCGCATACAGAGGTTTATCATTACTATCCTCAACGCGAAGTTATTCACCATCATTACGCGCAGCCCGAGGTTCATCATTACTATCCTCAGCCGCCGGTTAACTATTATCCGGACAGAGGTTATTATGACCAACGAACAGGAGCGGGGTTCGTCGGTGGTGTTTTAGGCAGCGCTTTGGGTTATGAGATCGGTCAAGGCGATCCTGTCGCAGCCGGTTTAGGCGCAGCCGCTGGCTCTTACATCGGCAATCGGCATTAATTTGACGAGATCGTGATAAAAAAAGGCTCCCGGTGCTTACACCGGGAGCTTCTTCAAACAAAATGACGGGATAAAGTCATTGTTTTGCTGTCTCGCATCGAAATAAAACTTAGCCAGCTGTGCAGCTGCAGCATTACTGTTCGTAATGCATGACGTTGCTGGCAATAGCTGCGGATGCAAACAGTACGGTCGAAATAATAAATTCGCCTGAAATAAAGCCAAGAATACCGCTGATGAAGATCAGGCCGATCAGAATATCTTTTTGAAAATTATTCATATCAATATCCTCATGGTTTTAAATCTGTCGTTTGAATTGCAATTAAGACTATACGGATATTTCCTGTATTAACAATGCCTGAAAAATTAGATAATTTGTTTCTTTAATTGAAATAGTCGCTTGTTAATCAAGAGCTTGTCATTCAAATGGCTTTGTAATTGTCAGGCAGTCATTACCTGAAGTGCAGCAACGATATCGCTTTACTAAGACAGCGACAGTCATATCGCCTTAGGCTTCTTCAGGTTTTCCACATTTAAATCAAGTGATGGCAAAAGCAGAAGTTGAGAATCTGCTTTACATGCGGGAGTTTGTGTATTAAAAGATTATCATAAACTTATTTTGCTCAATAGTTGGGAGTATGCAAATGCCAAGCATGATTAATATTCAACGCCGCAGATTGTTGAAATTTGCTGGACTGACGGCTGCAATGGCCGCAGTTTACCCGTTCTTATCATATGCGGAAGGCATGATAGGGATGGGCAATCAGGCATCAAGTGATTTTGATCCGGATGTGGAGATTGAATTAAAGCAGGAAGTTGTCGATATCCCAATCTTCAGAGGGCCTGAAACGCGGGTCTGGAAAGTTTTCGGCAAAGTCCTGAAAGGCCCTGAAACCGCTATAGTTAATCATGCCGAGAGCTATATCGCGCCGACCATACAGTTGCAAAAAGGGCAGAAAGTCAGGATTATCCTGAAGAACAATTTGCCGGCACAATCCATTTTGCACTGGCATGGTTTACATGTTCCTTCCAAAATGGACGGCAATCCCATGTATGCCATTAATCAGGGTCAGACATTCGTTTATGAGTTCAAAGTCCTGAATCGTGCCGGATTTTATTGGTACCACGCTCATACGCACGGCGTCACCGCCAAGCAGGTCTATTCAGGCCTGGCAGGACTCTTTATCGTCAGTGATCAGGAAGAACAGGCTTTGGATCTGCCTAAGGGCGAATACGATGTGGCCCTGGCTATTCAGGACCGCACATTCGATGACCAAAACCAGTTGTATTATAACAATCACATGATGCAGCGCATGCAGGGATTTCTGGGCAATCAGATCGTGGTCAATGGTCAGCCCGATTATGTCTTGCCGGTTGCCAGCCGGGCTTATCGTCTGAGATTGCTGAACGGTTCCAATTCGCGTATTTATAAGCTGGCCTGGGATGACGGTACGCCTATGACTGTTATTGGTGTCGATGGCGGTCTGCTGGAGCGCCCGGAACGGCACGCCTATATCATGCTGGCCCCAGGCGAGCGGCGCGAGATCTGGATGGATTTCAGCGGTAAAGCGGTAGGGACCGAACTGACTTTGCGCAGTCTTTCGTTTGATGGCTCCATGTTCGGCGGCATGATGGGGGGCATGCATGGCGGCATGGGCATGATGGGAAGAATGCGTGGCAGAATGATGGGAGGCATGCATGGCGGCATGATGTCCGGCGGCGACTTGCCTTTAGGCGGTGATTATGCCGTATTGAAGGTCAGGGTTTCCAAACAGGTACAGGCTCAGGACAAACTGCCTGAGCACTTGTCCGCTATAAAACCGTTGCGCCTGCAGGATGCGGCCAATGCCGACAGTCCTAGAAATATCCTGTTGTCCATGCGTCATATGTCCGCCTTGCTGAATGGCCGCTCCTACGCAATGGATGATATTCGGGATGATGAAATTATTCCGGTTAATACCCTGCAGGCTATCGCATTCGATAATGGTTTCGGTGGCGGCATGGGTATGGGCGGCATGATGATGTCAATGCCGCATCCCATGCATATGCATGGCGAGCAATTTCAGGTGCTGAAGCGTGAAATTGATCCGCGCTTTAGAGCGGGATATGAGACTGTTGAAGCGGGCTTTGTTGACGGCGGCTGGAAAGATACCGTACTGGTCATGCCGGGGGAGAAGGTTACGGTTCTGAAGCCGTTTAACGATTATAAAGGCGTGTTCATGTATCATTGCCACAATCTTGAACATGAGGACATGGGCATGATGCGGGATTTTCTTGTTAAATAGGCTGATCGGCGATATTGGCTTTTTGGGACTGAATTTAAAGAATCAGAGGCAGTCATGGGTGATTACCAGCATATTTTACTGGCCGTGGATTATTCCGGGCATGACGGGGCGGTAGCCCGAAAAGCCAAGGCGTTGGCAAGAAAATATCAGGCCAGACTGAGCATTATTCATGTGCTGGATAATATTCCCATGCCTGATATGCCGTATGGCGCCGTGATTCCGCTGGATCAGGATTCTGGCTATGATTTGCTGGAGGCGGAGAAATCCCAACTAATTCAAATAGCGGATGAGATGGGTGTTGAGCATGCTAGCCGGTGGCTGGTCTGGGGCGTGCCTCATCAGGAAATTGTAGCGGCTGCCGAGCGCGAAAAAGCCGACCTTATTGTGCTGGGTTCGCATGGTCGGCATGGCCTGGCGTTGTTGTTGGGTTCAACGGCCAATAGTGTGCTGCATGAAGCCAACTGCGATGTCATGGCGGTGCGTTTGCAAGATAGTGAGTCCAAACATTTTATTTAAATTTTGAAGAGTAGAAATGACAAGGCCGAAAATCAGGCAAGTGGTCCTCGATACCGAAACCACGGGCCTTAATCCCCAGGAAGGGCACAGAATCATTGAAATCGGTTGCGTGGAGCTGGTCAATCGCCGGTTAACGCAGAACCGGTTTCATGTCTATATCAACCCCGACCGCATCATTGACCAGGGCGCCATCGAGGTGCATGGCATTACCAATGAATTTTTGGAGGATAAGCCGCGCTTTGAGGATATTTTTGAAGATTTTATCGCGTTTATCCGCGGCGCCGAGCTGATCATTCATAATGCGCCGTTCGATGTCGGGTTTATCAATCATGAATTTTCGCTGCTCAATAACGGAACCGGCAGCGTCGCCGATTACAGCGAGGTGTTCGATACCCTGACCTATGCCCGCAAGAAGCATCCAGGGCAGAGAAACAGCCTGGATGCGCTTTGTAAACGCTATGGCATCGACAACAGCCACCGCGATCTGCACGGTGCGTTATTAGACGCCGAGATTCTGGCCGATGTATTCCTGGTCATGACCGGCGGTCAGTTTTCCTTGCTTGATGAAGATCTGGCGGAACAGGAAGAAGTCGGCATGAGCAGGGTGGTCAGTGCTTTGTCGGTTGATCGTCCCGCGCTGAAAATTATCCGTTGTAATGAAGAAGAGCAGCAGGCGCATCAGCAGCGTTTGGAAGCTATCGATAAAGCCAGCGGCGGCGCCTGTATCTGGAATCAGTAAGATTATGCTAGTCGAAGGGCGACCGGTTGGTCGCCCCTGGTGTTTTTTATCAATCGGCGGCTTTTGACTTGGCTCGCCTGGATGTGGAACTCATCCGTTTTTTACTTTTCGCCGCTTTTTTAGCGCCATCGTCCGTTTTTTCGGATCCTGGTCCAACCTTTGATATATTAAGCGGCTGGCCTACCACCCGGACTTTCTTCAGCTCCTGAAACAATGCCTTGGGCATGCCTGTGGGCAGTTCCACGGTGCTGTAATCGTCTTCAATTTTAATGCGTGCGATATGCTCGCCGTCAAGGCCAGTTTCGTTGGCTATGGCGCCGACAATATTGCCGGGTTTTACGCCGTGTTTGTGGCCGACTTCGATGCGGAACAATTCCATTTCGATGTCTGCGCTGCTGCGCCTGGATTTGCGCTCTTTTGGTGCGCGTTCTTCCTTGGATGATCGTTCCGGTCTGGACGGCTTTTCTTCTCTGCTTTCTTTGGTCTTTTTAGGCGGCTGCATCAGCAGCGGCGTATCGCCTTGCACCATTTTAGCCAGAGCGGCGGCTATTTCGAGTGCCGAGACGTTATGTTCCTGCTGGTATTGCTCCAGCAATTGGCTGAAAAAGCTGAGTTCTTCCGCCGCCAGCGTATCGGTAATATTCTGTTTGAAACGGGCGATGCGCTTGTTGTTGATGATTTCGGTCGAAGGCAGGCCCATCTCTTCAACTTTTTGCTTGGTCGCTTTTTCTATGTTGGCGAGCAGCTTTTTTTCCCGCGGCGCGATAAACAGAATGGCATCGCCGGTACGTCCCGCGCGGCCGGTTCTGCCGATGCGGTGAACATAGGATTCGGTATCGTACGGGATGTCATAGTTGACGACATGCGTGATGCGGTCTACGTCCAGACCGCGAGCCGCCACGTCTGTAGCAATTAAAATGTCCAGTTTGCCGTTTTTCAGATTGGCAATCGTGCGTTCGCGCAGGGCCTGCGACATGTCGCCGTTGATGGCGGCGGCGGAAAAGCCGCGCGCTTCCAGTTTCTCGGCCAGTTCAACGGTAGCGGTTTTGGTTCTGACGAAGATAATCATGCCGTCGAAGGTTTCGACTTCCAGGATGCGCGTCAACGCGTCCAGTTTGTGCACGCCGCTGACCATCCAGTAGCGCTGCCGTATGTTCTCGGCCGAGGTGGTCGTAACTTTGATGGTAACCTGCACCGGGTCAACCAGATATTCCTGCGCGATCTTGCGGATGGCCGGCGGCATGGTCGCCGAGAACAAGGCAATCTGCCGTTCTTCAGGAATCTCCCCAAGTATCCATTCCACGTCGTCGATAAAGCCCATGCGCAGCATTTCGTCGGCCTCGTCAAGCACCAGATAACTTAAGCCGTCCAGTTTCAGCGTGCCTTTGCGCATGTGGTCCATGACCCGTCCCGGCGTGCCGACTACGATATGGGCGCCGCGTTTGAGCTGGCGAAGCTGAGAACTGTAATCCTGTCCGCCGTAAATGGGCAGCACATGGAAGCCTTTTAAATGTGCGGCATAACGCTGAAATGCTTCCGCCACCTGGATGGCCAGTTCGCGTGTCGGCGCCAGCACCAGGACTTGCGGGTCTTTTTGCTTGAGATCCAGGCGCGACAGGATAGGCAGCGCGAAGGCTGCGGTTTTGCCGGTGCCTGTTTGCGCCTGGCCCAGCACGTCTCTGCCTGCCAGCAAATGCGGAATAGTTTGTGCCTGAATCGGCGAAGGTGTTTCATAACCGACATCATCCAGTGCGCGCAGCACCGGTTCGCTCAGCGCTAAGTCACGGAAAGAGGGTAATGTTGAAACATCGTTGGACATGGATTTACCTGTAGGAGCAAAGAAGGCGCGTGCGCGCTGAGAAATGTTTGTTTAACTGCGCATTGTACCGCATTATAGTGGTATTTGCATAAATTGATCGGAGCTTAAAGGACGGATATGAGGATTTGGGTAGATGCGGACGCATGTCCTAATGTGATCAAGGACATCCTGTTTCGCGCGGCTGAGCGCCGACAACTTGCGCTTATTCTTGTCGCCAATCACTTTCTGGTTGTGCCGCCGTCGCGAGTGATTCGCTCCGTGCAGGTGCCGGGCGGCTTTGATGCGGCTGATCGTTATATTGTTGAGCAGTTACAGGAAAACGATCTGGTGATCACTGCCGATATCCCGCTGGCTGCCGATGTCATAGCGAAAAATGCCCATGCCCTTAATCCGCGCGGGGAGTTTTATACCAAGGACAACATCAAGGATCGGCTAGCCATGCGCGATCTCATGGACGAGTTGCGCAGCGCAGGCCAGGTATCGGGAGGACCGGCGCCGTTCGGGCAGCGGGACAAGCAGGATTTTGCCAATGCCCTGGACAGATTTCTGGCTAAATATTGAGGTTGCAATGTAATTTGTGCTTACGGGCTGAGTTTTGCTTATTAGCTTGGTATAATGGCGGCAATTTTGTAACAGTTTAATTCTGATCGAGAGAATTCATGATTCAAGGTAGTATCGTAGCTTTAGTAACGCCGATGGATGAAAGTGGTGCGGTAGACAGGGACAGTCTGAAAAAACTGGTGGAATATCATATTGAGCAGGGCACGGATGCGATCGTTGCAGTGGGTACGACAGGCGAGTCGGCGACGCTGGACGAAGATGAGCATTGTGAAGTCATCAAGCTGGTTGTCGATTATGCCGGCGGACGAATCCCCGTTATCGCCGGAACCGGTGCGAACGCGACCACTGAAGCTATTACCCTGACGCGCCGGGCCCAGGAAGCCGGCGCCGATGCCTGTCTGCTCGTGACGCCTTATTACAATAAACCGACTCAGGAAGGTTTATATCTGCACCACAAAGCCATCGCCGAAGCCGTCGATATTCCCCAGATTTTATACAACGTGCCAGGCCGCACAGCCTGCGATATGCTGCCTGAAACGGTGGGCCGTCTGTCCCATATCGGAAACATTGTCGGCGTTAAGGAAGCGACCGGCGATCTGTCCCGGGTTAAACAAATCCGCGATTTAACGGGAGATGATTTCGCTCTCTACAGTGGTGACGATGCGACCAGCCGTGAATTCTGCCTGCTGGGCGGCAACGGTACAATTACCGTGACGGGCAACGTGGCGCCCAAACTGGTCCACGAGATGATTATGGCGGCGATCAAGGGCGATAGTGAAACGGCTTCGGCAATTGATGCCAAACTGGCGGGCTTGCATAAAAACCTGTTCATTCAGTCCAATCCGATTCCGGTCAAATGGGCCGTTGCGGAAATGGGCTTGATGGGCAAAGGCATACGCCTGCCGCTGACCTGGCTGACCGAAGACTGTTTTGACGCCGTACGCGAGGCGATGCGTCAGGCGGAAGTTATATAAGCCCATGATGAAATCCAGATTAGGCTCGCTCGTTGTTGCTGCGGCTGTGTTGGGCGGAGTGACGGCTTGCTCCACTATTCAAAGTTATTTTCCGGACAAGGAAAAAGATTATCAGTTCACCACGGAAATTCCGCCGCTGAAACTGCCGCCCGATCTGGACAAGAACGCGGCGTTAAGTGTTCCTGCTGCGGATTTGGTTGAAGCGTCAGCGCCTGAACAGACGCAGACAACATCCGTTGAGCCTCCGGCGGAAGAAGAGGCCGAGACACCGCGCGTCATTCCGGTTGAACTGGTTAAATTCGAAAGCGGAGCGACCCGCTTACGCATCGGTGCGCCGGTCTCAAGGGCCTGGCGCATGGTCGGCAAGGCGTTAAGCCGGAAGTCGGTGGAAGTCATCGAGCGCAATCAGGAAGATGCGCTGTATCGTGTCCAGTATGATCCGGATGAACAGCCTGTAGAAGACGGGTCGCTATGGGATGAGGTCGTTTTTATGTTCAAAGGCGTTCAGGCTAATGAACAGGAATATATTCTCAAACTGGTAGCCAACAACCGGCACTCCGAAGTGGCTGTTCTGGATAAAGACCGGCAACCGATAACCGAAGGCCCGGGGTTGAAATTACTGACCCTGTTACAGGAAACTCTGACAGCCGATCAGTCTGAATAAGCTTCGTTTGGCATTGCGCCGAGTGCATATGCGCAAAAAATTTGTCTATACAAAAGCCCCCAAGCGCACTTGCAAAGCCGGGCGGCTGGGGCCGCCCCAAAGATTATTTTTTTAATTCTTCACTCTTATTTCCTATGTTAAAAATCCCCGGAACTTCTGCTCTTTCTGACTTTCGCGTTCAAAAACTGCTGGCTGAACTGCAGGCAATCGAATCAACGGTCAAGACGGTCTCGGCGAGGTTTGTGCACTTCGTCGACCTGGAAAATGATCTGAATGACAGCCAGAAAGCAGTATTGGATCAGCTGCTGTCCTATGGTTCTTCTCTACCGGCTGAGATTGGCGGAACTGAGCGTTTGTTGGTTATTCCACGGTCAGGCACGATTTCGCCCTGGTCCAGCAAGGCGACCGAGATCGCCCAGCGTTGCGGCTTGTCCGCCGTCAACCGTATCGAGCGGGGCATTGAATATAGGCTTGATGCCCAGGCGCCTCTTTCGGCTGCTGTCAAGGGACGCCTGGCGGCCTTGCTGCATGACCGCATGACGCAGACTGTGGTATACGGCGAAGCCGAGCCGGATCTGTTTGCCCATCACGAACCTCAACCCTTACTGAGCGTGGCGATCATCGAGCAGGGCCGTGAAGCGCTGGCCAAAGCCAATGTTGAATTGGGTCTGGCGTTATCGGACGATGAAATCGATTACCTGACCGACAGCTTCAAGGCGCTCGGCAGGAATCCGACCGACGTCGAATTGATGATGTTCGCCCAGGCCAACTCGGAACATTGCCGCCACAAAATCTTCAATGCCGACTGGACCATAGACGGTGTGGCGCAGGCGCAGTCGCTGTTCCGCATGATACGCAACACAGCCGAAAAAAGCCCGGCAGGCATCCTGTCGGCCTACAGCGATAACGCCTCGGTGATCGAAGGCTCATCAGCACAGGTTTTCATCCGCGATGCCCAAACGCACGAATATGCCTATGTCGAAGAAGAGGCGCATGTGCTGATGAAGGTGGAAACGCATAACCACCCTACGGCCATTTCACCGCATCCAGGGGCGGCGACCGGTTCCGGCGGCGAAATCCGGGACGAAGGCGCGACTGGGCGGGGTTCTACGCCGAAAGCCGGTCTGACCGGATTTTCCGTATCGCACCTGAAAGTGCCCGAGTATCTCCAGCCCTGGGAAGACGATAACGGCAAGCCTGACCGTATCGCATCGGCGCTGGACATCATGCTCGAGGGCCCGATCGGCGGCGCGGCCTTCAATAACGAATTCGGCCGGCCCAATCTGGCCGGCTATTTCCGAAGCTTCGAGCAGCCTGCGCCGGGCAGTAGCGGCAATGAATTCAGGGGCTACCACAAACCGATCATGATCGCGGGCGGGGTGGGCAACATTCGCCCGATGCTGGTCAAGAAACAGCCGATTCCGGCCGGTTCGCTGATCATCATTCTGGGCGGTCCAGCCATGCTGATCGGCCTGGGCGGCGGCGCGGCTTCGTCGCAGGCTTCTGGCGAGAGTTCCGAAACGCTCGATTTCGCTTCCGTACAGCGCGAGAACCCGGAAATGGAGCGCCGTTGCCAGGAAGTCATCAACCATTGCAATTCTTTGGGCGACGAGACGCCTATTGTTTCCATCCACGACATCGGCGCTGGCGGTTTGTCCAATGCCGTGCCTGAGATCATTCACGACTGCGAGCGCGGCGGCCGCTTCGAACTGCGCAACGTGCACAATGCCGACAAAGGCATGTCGCCGATGCAGATCTGGTGTAACGAAGCACAGGAGCGCTATGTCGTCGCCATCAAGCCAGAATCCCTGGAATTGTTCAAGTCCTTCTGCGAGCGCGAGCATTGTCTGTTCGCGGTCATAGGCGAAGCGACGGATGAAGAGCATTTGGTACTGAACGATGCCTGGTTCGGCGATAAGCCGGTCGACCTGCCGATGTCGGTACTGTTCGGCAAGCCGCCGAAAATGCACCGTCAGGCGGAACATGTGCAGCCGCAATTGAGCGAGCTCGATACCAGCGGCATCGAGTTGAATGAAGCCGTCAAGCGCGTGCTGTCGTTTCCGGCCGTTGCCGACAAAAGCTTCCTGATCCATATCGGCGACCGTTCCGTAACCGGTCTGGTGGCGCGCGACCAGATGGTCGGCCCCTGGCAGGTGCCGGTGGCCGATGTGGCCGTGACTGCTTCGGGTTTTCATGCGCTGACCGGCGAAGCCATGGCCATGGGCGAGCGTACGCCGATTGCCGTGATTGACGCACCGGCGTCGGGGCGCATGGCGATAGGCGAGGCCTTGACTAACCTGGCGGCGGCAAGCATCGATTCATTGCAGAAAATCAAACTGTCCGCCAACTGGATGGCGGCGGCAGGTTTTCCGGGCGAAGATGCGGCCTTGTTCGATACCGTCAAGGCGGTCGGCATGGACTTGTGTCCGCAGTTGGGCATTGCCATACCGGTAGGCAAGGACTCGCTGTCCATGAAAACGGTCTGGAAAGACCACGCCGGCGAGAAAACCATGACCTCGCCGTTGTCGCTGATCATCACCGCGTTCGCGCCGGTGTCCGACATCGGCAAGACCCTGACGCCGCAGTTGAGAACCACTCCGGGCGAGCACAGCGTACTGATCCTGATCGATTTGGGCGCGGGCAGAAACCGTCTGGGCGGCTCGATACTGGCGCAGGTTTACAAACAGCTCGGCAACGAGTGTCCCGATCTGGACGATCCGGCTTTATTCAAAGCTTTCTTCGATGCGATCCAGGAACTGAACAGTCAGGATAAGCTGCTAGCCTATCACGACCGCTCCGACGGCGGTCTGTTGGCTACGGTCGCCGAAATGATGTTCGCCGGACGTCTGGGCGTATCGATGATGCTGGATCATCTGGGCGATGATGTCTTGGCGGCCTTGTTCAATGAAGAGCTAGGCGCCGTGATACAGGTTCGCCAGAGCGATTGCGAGGAAGTCATCGACCTGCTGCGCGATGCCGGTTTGATAGACTGCACTTACGTTATCGGTAATGTCATTGAAGAACCGCAATTGTCGATCAGTCATGCCGGTAAACTGGTTTATTCAGCCGGCCGCGCCGAAATGCAGACGGTCTGGTCCGAGCTCAGCTATCGCATGCAGGCCTTGCGCGACAATCCGGACTGCGCGAAGCAACAGTTCGAGCGCATCGCCGACGACCATGATCCGGGCCTGAATGTCCGGCTGACTTTCGATGTCAACGACGATGTCACCGCGCCTTTCGTGGCTGCGGCAAGGCCCAAGGTCGCGATTCTGCGCGAGCAGGGCGTCAACGGCCACGTCGAGATGGCGGCGGCGTTCGACCGCGCCGGCTTCACCAGCATCGACGTGCACATGAGCGATATCATCGAAGGCCGCGTCAGCCTGAATGAATTCAGAGGCCTTGTGGCCTGCGGCGGCTTCTCCTACGGCGATGTTCTGGGCGCGGGCGGCGGCTGGGCCAAATCGATCCTGTTCAATCCGCGTGCGCGTGATGAGTTTGCGGCGTTTTTCCAGCGCCAGGATACGTTCGGCCTGGGCGTCTGCAACGGCTGCCAGATGATGTCGGGGCTGAAAGACATTATCCCCGGCGCCGATCACTGGCCGCGCTTCATGCGCAATACGTCCGAGCAATTCGAGGCGCGCGTGGCCCTGGTCGAAGTTAAAAAATCGCCGTCCATTCTGTTTGCCGGCATGGAAGGCTCCAGAATGCCTGTAGTGATTTCGCATGGCGAAGGCCGTGCCGAGTTCGCCGCTGACCCTGCCTTAGCCCTGGATGCCGAAGCGGTGGCTTTATGCTATGTCGACAACTACGGCGAAGTGGCGGCGCAGTTTCCGGCCAATCCTAACGGTTCGCCGTTCGGCATCACCGGCCTGACTACGGCTGACGGCCGGTTTACTATCATGATGCCGCATCCTGAGCGTTGTTTCAGGACGCTGCAGAATTCATGGCATCCGGATGACTGGCAGGAGTATGGGGCCTGGATGCGCATGTTCAGGAATGCCAGGGTGTGGGTTGGCTAGATAATCGACCTGCCAGGGTAAGAGCCGCACAGACTGGGAATTTCGAGGTCTGTGCGGTTTGAGAATTTGCCCGGCTTGGCGGATGCGGTTCGTATCACACAGCATCCGCCAAGCTCAACCAAACTCGTATCCTCGATCTGCCCAGTAGTGCCAATCACCGACAGCTTCTATTGTGTCCTCATCCGCACTAATCGGTTCAAGTTGCGCCAATGGAAGACCCATCGAGTGCCCTTTCCACTTCACCATAACGAACATCTCATGCATACAACCATCCTCTGGCGCCATACTCTCAGCAGTGACCTCCTCACCTTTGCGAAGCGGTGAAATTGAACGCTCTCGTATGCAGCGGGCCTTGAAAGGGAAGGCGATCCTGTCCTGGAGATAGTAATACCACCCTATCGCTTGCTCTTCCGGACAGTAAGCGTCAACGATGGCCTCCATCTTGATGCGATGCTCGCGTTCTTCGTCTTTCTTCTGCTTTTCCATTGAACGATACCTCGATTTGAATCGTGAGTTATATGAGTGGAGCGCTCCGAACCTTATAATGTCTGAATTCACCGGCGCTGCACGGCTTTATTACGCAACACCCGGTGAAATGATGGGTTGGGCACCTGTTGCACCCAGCGCCACGAACTCGCCTTCGAATCGCCCCGCTACTTTGCCATCGAAATTCAATACAGAGGTGACTGTGATCCGGGCCTTACCCCGGCGTTTGAGCATGCGAAGAAACTGCCCCCAGGCTTCAGCGCTTTCGATGGCTGCCTCAGCGGTGAATGTTCCGTCTATTGGCAACTCATAAGACATCGTGTTCCGTTGGATGACCAAGCGGCTTGCTATGCCTTCGCCGGATAAACGGGTGTGCAGCAGAGACCACGCTGCCAAAATTGCCACGGCGGACGCGCTTCCGCCAAAGACGGTATCACGGTGATTGATGTTCGGCACAAGAGGCGCGCTCAGGATGACGGTTTCAGGTTGTACCTGGATTACGCCGATTTCCATCGCCTTTGAAAGGGGGATGTGGTCGTGAAGATATTTCTCTAACTCACTCGGAGACATGCATTAGTTTCCTTAAGGTGTTCAACGTTGAATTTAGTCGACGCTTGGAGCGTAGCAGAAAGCGGTCGGCTGGAACAACTTGTCCGGTGTCGTCGCAGTAGGTAAATAAGGCTCAATGTTCTTGAGTGCATTGGCGACGAAAGCTTCTTTCTCCCCAACCGGAGCGACGTAATGGAGCGCGGCAGAAGCGGCTTCCAGTCCCTCGGTCCTCGCAATGAGCCAGCCGGCCAAGTAAGATGAAGCAAGGCATCCGCCTGCGGTCGCGATGTTGCCATGAGCAAAGAATGGCTGGTCCAGAACCTCAATCCCCGCTTCTTGTACCCACGGTTTTGTCGTCAGATCCGTACATGCAGGAACAGCCCCTAACAACCCAAGCTTGGCCAAAATTAACGCACCTGAGCATTGCGCGGCAATAAGTTGACGTTCGGGTTGAAGGGAGAGCCTACCCATCAACTCGGGATTGCTGATAATCTGTCGCGTCTGAGCCCCGCTCCCAACAATAACGATATCAGCCGAGGTGGCGTCCTCAAGCATTGACTGCGCATGTACGGTGACACCGTTCATAGACGTAACTTCCGGCTCTGGACAACAGATCGTCACTCGCCAGTCTGGTTTCTTGATGCGATTCAGGATACCGAGAGCAATTAGTGAGTCGAGTTCATTGAAGCCTTGAAATGTAAGAATGGCAATGTGCATTGGTTGATGGTCCTTGTGAATGAGTTATGACAATTAACGTTTGAATTAGCCGACGCGTGCCTTGTGTGCATTTAGGTTTAATGAAGAGCTAGAGGGTTGCATCGGTTGAAATGAACTCGATAGGATGCGGTTCGTGCCTCACCGCATCCTACCGCGCTTTTGTATTGAGTTAGGCGGAGATGGAATTTGTCGTTCGTAACTCACCCGAACCTACCGTGGTCGCCATAAAAACGTTTCCAGCAAGCTAGGCAACCACAAAATATGCCGCCCACTACAAGAAACGACAGAAGTAAAACATAGACTAACTCGACATCTGCTGAACGCTCAACAGATTGCACGCCTAGCCAATCAATAACAGCGTTACCGATGCTTCTCAGTGGGGACGGAAAACTATCTGGATTCAAGTACCAAAATTTGGTTAGCAACACAGTTGCACACAAGATGAGAAAACCTATAACAACTCTAGTTAACCACTTTTTCATTTGACCGTAACCATACCGTACGCCTTCAGAGCACTGCCAGGAATTACTTCTGGCGACTTGCTACGAAGGATGGCACGAATTTGATGGAAATGAGAGAGCTCATTTATCGTTATACACCCTTCGCTACGACCAAGTGGGCCCTTCGGGTGAAGACGAAAATTACCTCTTTTTACCTGATCGCAAAACATCTCATCATTAATTTGCCCATCGTCTGCATAAAGTGCAAACCATTCTCCGTGTTCATTAAACAGATCGCGAAGCCAACCAAGGCGACCTCCATGTTCGCGATCGACTATGAAGTACTTTCCTGGCGGAATTGGTCCTGCCCCTTTCACGCAGGCCAGCGGACGTTTATTGGCATTTTGACCAAGACTGGAGAAAGCTGGAAATGATATTGCGCCTATCTTGAAATCGCTCATCGGTTTGCCGTTCAATTCAAAACTACATTCGAACATTTATCTTTCTTTTTCGATTTATAAGTTGAGCCTAACGATAAAGCTCACCAGCGGAGTCCGATGCAACGTCAAGTTAGGCCAGTACCCTTGATGTGCGCTCATACTAATGATCTTTCGTACCGAATAAAGCCAGTGTGTGATGCCACTTTGTCGTACAGAGCTCTAGCAGTTTCATTGGAGCTTTGCGTCAGCCAATAAATCCTTGGCGACTCTTTTAACTTGGCCTGCCATGCCACATACTCTATGAGCGCACGCCCAATCCCTCTGCCTCTGCTCTCTTCATCGACAAACAAGTCTTAAAGGTAGCAAACGTCAGAATGATGTGTCAACACTTTTCCGGACACACGGTTAAGCCGCTTTATGCAGCAATTCATAATCCATGGGCGACCTATAGCCATTGGCCGAATGTAATCGCTCGCGGTTGTAAAAGACCTCA